>DASYGC010000291.1:0-6822 GCA_036000225.1 Ktedonobacterales bacterium
GGCGACCCCATTGTCCACCCCCATGCTCTGGTGCTCCAGACCGCGCGCCGTGTAGATCAACGCCGCGCCCGCGCGCCCGTAGAGCCGCGCCGCCTCGACGATGGCTTCGGGGCGCAGGCCACAGACCCGCGCCGCGCGCTCCGGAGGATACTGCTCGACCAGCGCGCGGGTTTCGTCCCAGCCCACCGTGCGCTCGCGGATGAACCCCTCATTGATGAGGCCCTCGTGGATCAGCACATACAGCATGCTGTTGAGCAAAGCCGCATCGGTGCCCGAGCGCAACGGCAGAAAACTATCGGCGGTGCGGGCGATGGGCGTCTGGCGGGGATCGGCGACGATTAGCTTGCAGCCGCGATCGCGCGCCTGCCAGAGATAGCTGGTGATGATGGGGAAACACTCGCCGACATTGGCGCCGATGACAAAGACACAGTCCGCATGCAGCATATCGCTGATGGGGTTCGCCGCGCGGTCAATGCCCAGCGCGCGTTCATTGGCGCCGGTGGCCGACGACATGCACAGCCGCCCATTGTAGTCCGTGTGGCGCGTGCCCAGCGCCACGCGGGCGAACTTACCCATCAGATAGCACTTTTCGTTGGTCATCGAGGAGCCACTGTAACTGGCAATCGCATCGTTGCCGTGCGCCGCCTGGATTTCGCGAAAGCGCCGCGCGATGGTATCGAGCGCCTCGTCCCAGCTGGCGCGTTCCAGCGGGCTCCCCTTGCCACCGCGCCGCATCAGCGGATAGGTCAGACGGTCGGGGTGGTTCACCGTCTGGTAGGCGGTGGTGCCTTTGGGGCAGAGCATCCCGTGGTTGAGCGGGAAATCCTCACGCGGTTCAACGCCCACCACCCGGTCGCCAGCCACTTTAAGATACATGCCGCACTGTATCCCGCAATAGCAGCAATGGGTGGGAACGTAACGCTCGATCGGGCGCGCGGAACTCCACAGATCGGCTGCGGGCGCCGCCGTATGAAAGTCGTAGGTGTCGGCGTTGCGTTGTCGCTGGAAGGTGCCCTTATCAACACTCATGGCGTTCGCTTATGCTCCTCTCTGCTGGCAACCCACGAGCCGCGAAATCGAGGCGACGCTTTCGGATCCCTGGTCGCGGCAGCGCGCCGCGGCGCACTACCGGAACTGATTGCCGTTGCCGCCGAGGGCGGTGAGGTTGGCTTCGGCGCGCATGATACGCTTGCATTGCGGGCAAAAATCCTGCCACCAGATGCCGCTGGTGGGTGAACCTCCCACGGCGGGCGGCGCGCTCGCGGCTGGCTGATCGGAAGTGGTGAGGGCGTAGTTTTCGCCGACGGCATACAGGGTCTTTTTCAGGTCACCGATGAAGCGGGCAGGGATGAAGGCTTCGCCGCAGCGCGGGCAGGTGTGGGCGGCAGTGTCCGCGCCAGTCCGCCAGTAGAGCTCGATACCCACTGTCGCCGGGCGTTCGATGATGTGGAAGAACTTGCCAAATGGCAGCGAGATCAACCAGAGCACGACGACGGCCTGATGGGCGAGCGAGATGAACCAGTAGTAGGACCCCCCCAGCCAGGCGCTGTCCGCGGTGAGCGCCAGTCCGGAGATGACGATCGCTAGCAGCAGGCCCAGGGGCACCAGATCGAAGCGGAAGCGCTGGACGGCGATCACCGCGAGATCGCGGAAGTGGCGGCGGTAGGCCAGCACCAGGCCAACTAGCAAGAGTACGGCGGTGAAATCCAGGGCGTGGATGACGACGAATCCCAGCACTGAGTCGATCGGAAAGGCGAACAGGGCGAACCCGAAGAACCAGATCTGGTACAACCGCGCCGGTGTCTGGGTGAAGCGCAGCCAGCCAAATGTCAGTGGAAAGGTGATGGCGCAGGAGAGCACTACGCCCCAGAAGATGCACTGATGAGTGATCCAGCGGTCCCAGCTGCGGCGGCGAATGAACCACTGCGCCAGCAAACCCGAGATGATCGCCGTGGGGATCAGGGTGGAGTAGCGGCGAAAATTCTCCGCCGAGAAGAAGAGCTGCCAGCTACGCCAGAAATAGCGGCCCGTCTGCGGACGCGACAGCCAGAAGGTGTACTTGTAGGTGATGGCGGCAGCGCCCCAGACGCTGGCCACGGCGTAGCCGATTAGCGAGGCATCGAACCAGTGGAAACCGCGGGAGCCGAGGGCGATCAAGCCGATGAGGAGAACCGCGGCAATCAGGCCAAAGATCATCGAGCGACCACGCTGGCTGATACCGCGAGCAGGCTGTGGAACTGGCGCGGTTGGGGGCAGAGCGGGCCGAGGAGTCGCGGGGGTGAAACCTTGCATCGCGCTATCCTTCCGTCACGCACGATCATCAGGTGGAGGCAAGTGGTTCCTTACACAATTGTAAGCACATATGGAAGCACTTGCGGTGGCCCGAAGCCGAGACTTACGTCACGGAGTGCCACACCAGAGCGATTCCATGGCCTACACGACCAGGCGCCCCGCAGGGAGCGTGCCAGAAGCAAGGGCCGCGTCGCGCGATATGAGCGGATGCACCTCGATGGGACGCAGTTCTTCGGGCTCGTGGAATGAATTCCACGGGTAATCCTGGTTCGGTGAGGTGAGTGGTGCTTCGGGCTCCGGGAATTCGTTCGAGGGGAATCCCGCTCCGGTGAGGGGGAGAGCGGGACGGCACCAGCCGGCCGGTGCCGACATTTGACGGCGTGCAGGCCGGCCAGGTGAGATCGTTGTAACGTTGGGGTGCAACCAGCGGCGTGGTGTGTGATATGCTGATGTACCGGTTGCTCCCGCGCAACCGCTCCCGGCCTCGCCTGAGCTGATGCACAGCTCAGCGATGAATTGGTTGTCAACAGGAGCCACGAACACATGGCAAAGACGTCGGCCACGCCGCCCAGAGGCACACGCGATCTGCTCCCGCGCGATCTGGTGGTGCGCAACCGGGTGTTCGATCTGCTGCGCGCTACCTTCGAGCGGTATGGATTCGAGCCGCTGGAGACGCCGGCGGTGGAGTCGACCAGCGCGCTGGAAGGTAAGTATGGCGCGGAGGGCGAGCGACTGCTCTTTCGCGTGCTCAAGCGCGGCAGCGATCTGGAGGCGGCGGGTAGGGCGGTCGTGGCGCTGCCGGAGGCTGAGCGCACGGGTGGCGCGCTGGCGCGCCAGCTGGCCGATCTGGCGCTGCGCTACGACCTGACCGTCCCGTTCGCGCGGGTGGTGGCGGCGCACCAGGCGGAGATCGTGCTGCCGTTCCGGCGCTATCAGATGCAGCCGGTGTGGCGCGCTGACCGGCCACAGCATGGGCGCTATCGCGAGTTCTACCAGTGCGATGTGGACTGCGTGGGCAGCCAGTCGGTGGTGGTCGAAGCCGAGATGCTATTGATGGTGACCGAGATTTTCAGCGCGCTGGGATTTACGGAATTCGCGATCCACATCAATCACCGGGCCGTGTTGGAAGCGGTGATGGAGGGTACGGGAGTGCCGGCCGAGCGGCGCGTGGCGGCGATGACGGCGATTGACAAGCACGACAAGATTGGGGCGACGGGCGTGCGCGCGGAGCTGGTCGAGGCGGGGCTTGAGGCGGCGACCGTCGAGCGGCTGATGGAGGTCGTCGGCATCGCCGGCACGCCGGCGGAGGTGATCGCGGCGCTGCGGCCGATTGTCGGCGCCAGCACGGGCGGGGAGGCGGGACTACGTGAACTGGGCCAACTCTTCGATGACCTGAACGCGATGCGCGTGCCCGCCGAACGCTATGTGTTCGATATGGCGATGGTGCGCGGGCTGTCCTATTACACGGGCATCATCTTCGAGACGATCCCGTCGAACCTGCGCATTGGCACGCTGGCCAGTGGCGGGCGCTACGATCGACTGATCGGCATGTTCCTGGGGCGCGAACTGCCCTGTACGGGCATCTCGTTCGGCATCGACCGTATGTTCGACGCGATGGCTGAACTGAATTTGCTGGAGGGCGACGCCACCACGGCGACGCAGGTGCTGGTGGCGCTGTTCGGCCAGGAGACGCTGGCGGACGCCTACGCCGTCGCGGCGGAGCTGCGCCGCAATGGCATCCGCACGGAGGTCTATCCCGATGCGAATCCGCTGCGGGCGCAATTGACCTTCGCCAGCAAGAAGGGCATTCCGCTGGTGTGCATCGTCGGCCCCGACGAGGCGCAGCGTGGCGAGGTGACCGTGCGCGACCTGCGTAGCGGCCAGCAGCAGGCGGTGGCGCTGGGCGAGGTGGCGGGGCATGTGGCGGTGGCGCTGGGATGAGGCTGGCGCAAGCACGAATTTTTTGCTCTCCGCAGTGTCGTTCTTTCCATTATGTGACCGGAAGTGTCGGGAGACGAAAGGTGAATCAATGGACGCGCTCATCATCGTGGACGCGCAGAATGACTTCTGTCCTGGCGGCTCGCTGGCGGTGCCCTTCGGCGATCAGGTGATCGCCGTGCTGAATGACTATCTGGTCCGCGCCGAGCAGGCAGGCATACCGATCTTCGCGTCACAAGACTGGCACCCGGCCGACACCGCGCATTTCGCCAAAGATGGTGGTCGGTGGAGCGTGCATTGCGTGCAGGGTACGGATGGCGCGAAGTTTCATAAGGACCTGCACTTGCCAGCAAAGACGCTGGTGGTACAGAAGGGATTGAGCGGACAGGACGACGGATACTCCGCGTTTGAAGGGCACCTGGCGGACGGGCGTGATCTGAAGCGCGCGCTCGACGATCACCAGGTGCGGCGGGTCTTTATTGGCGGGTTGGCGACCGACTACTGCGTCCTCCAGACGGTGCGCGATGCGCGTAGGGCTGGATTGGAGACCGTGTGGCTGCGCGATGCGTCGTTGCCGGTGGAAGTGAAGGCCGGCGATGGGGAGCAGGCTGAGAAAGACATGCTGGAGGCGGGGGCGCGCGCCTGTACCCTGGCACAGTTCAATCCAGCACGCAACCCGGCAACCGTGCGGCCGGCCGGCGGTTGAAGGCGCGGGCGGTTGAAGGCGCGGGCGGTTGAAACCGCGCCTAGAGGCCGGCGGGCCACAAAGTCCGCCTGCGCGGACTGCAGAGGGATGGCAGCGGGTCGCCAGGTTAGCTGCCGGTGATACGACGGGTGAAGGCGCCGATGAACAGCCCTTCGAGCAGCAGCCCCAGGATGGCTTCCAGACTGGCAAGCTCGCGCATGGTATCGGTAAGGCTTGTGGTGGGCTGCAGGCCACGCCCGTGAAACGAGGTGAGGCTGAGCACCAGGGCGTCAACCACACTCAGGCCGGCATGCGCTTGCTGCCCGACCAGGACATAGACCCCGGCAAACGCCACGACGACCACCGCGTAGGTGACCGCCAGGCGCCAGACATGGTAGACGCCATAGCCTGCCACGACACTGAGCAGGAGCGAGAGCAGCCAGGGGAGAAAGAGTAGCGGCGCGATCAGCACCCAGGGCGAGCGCAGTTGGCGCACGGCGCGATGCACCAGCACGCGCCGGCTCATCACCTCGGCGCGGAAGTGGAAGCGCGTAGCGTCTCTGACGACGCCCTGCGCCCGCAGGTCCACCGTGAGCGAGCGATAGGCGCGTGCCGCGGCGATGTACTCATCTTCACGCGTGCGCGCCGACTTGCGCTTGCCCCGTTTCACCACCCGCTTCCCTTCCACCGTGTAGGACACTACGGCAGCATGTGGGTCGCTGGCAGTGAGCTCGTCACCGAGATAGCGCACTTCAGGCCAGGAGACGACCGCAAGATTTGTGCGGTCGAAGCTCGCCTGATACAGGGCGGCCAGGTTGAGGTGGGCGTCATTGAGGCGTGTAGTAGCATCGAACGCGGCGCGACCGAGATGCGCGCCAGAAAGGCGGGCATCGCGCAAAATCGCGCGCTCGAGATGGGCTTCAAAGAGGGTCGCGCCGGTCAGGTCGGCGGCGCTCAATGTCGCGCCCTGGAGCGAGGCGCGCGTGAGATCCGCCCGCGCGAGACGCGACGAGCTCAGGTCGGCACCATCGAGCGCGGCGCGCGTGAGAATGGCATCTTCGAGCGACGCGCCTTTGAGGTACGCATGCTCCAGGTGGGCGGCGTAGAGTGAAGCGCCGTTGAGGCAGGCGCCGTTGGCGAAGGCGTCCCGCAGATCCGCCCGATCCAGGAACGCGCCTTCGAGATGCGTACCGCCCAGGAAGGCTTCGCGCAAGTGTGCCACTCCAAGCGTGACACCCTCCAGATGCGCTCCGCCAAGAATGGCCCGCTGGAGTTGGGCCGCGCTCAAGTTGGCGCCGCGCAGGTTGAGCTTGCAAAGATCCAACGAGACGCGCAGGAGGGGATCATGCTGGGCTTCGCGCAGACGCTGTGTGGCGGAGGGGAGATCGCGCCCAGGTTCGGTCAGCGCGTGCGCGGCCAGCCAGAAGACATCGGCTCCCGTGAGCGCTTTGCCAGCGAATGGGCCGGGACGGTCGGAAGGATTGATCCGCCATTGCCGTTGGAACTCCACCAAATCAGCGACACGCGCTGGCTGTAGGTCATCGTCCCAGGCGATTCCCACGGACGACCCTCCTGACGCCAATCTGATTCATACTACGCTCGGATGAAGGCAAACGCATAACGAGGCCAGAGCGCACACCCGTGCGCCAATACGGAACGCAACCGAGCACCGAAACGCAACCGAGCACCCGAACTTGGGATCACACACTCGCGACGCCGGGTCTCGTATTGGATGAGGTGAGTATACGGGGAAAGCGGGCAGCGGTCAAGCGGCGGCGCATCCCGCCGGCACGCCGGTGCGGCAACCGCACCCTGGAACTCTACCGGCGCGGCGCGGGCGCGAGGTTACGGGGCCGGTGGCGGTGCCCTCCACCGGCCCGGTGATGTGGGTGAAGATCAGCGCCACG
>DASYGC010000292.1:0-1658 GCA_036000225.1 Ktedonobacterales bacterium
TGACCGAGCCAGAGTCCACCATCTCGATGGGTACACCGGTCTCCTGGCTCACCAGCCGCGCCGCGCCGCTGGCCGCCATGAAAGTGCCACTGAGCTTGCTTGCCAGATGCAGCGAGAGAATCCCCGTGGCACCGTCCTGCACCAGCTGGCGATAGGCAGCGTCGAACTCGCCGGGCGAAGGTGTGGAGGTAGTGGGGACCACCGCACTGGCCACGAGCTTCCGATAGAACGCGGGTCCGTCCAGGTCTACCCCATCAAGAAAGGGCTGATCGCCAAACAGCACCGTCAGCGGAACCACCTTGATGTCGAGGTTGCGCGCGCGGTCCTGTGGAATGTCCGCTGTGCTATCGACGAGGATGCGTACGGCCAAGCTGCCCTCCTATTCGACCGAGAGAATATACGTATAATAGGGCTGGCCGCCATCCTGTACCTCGACCTCGCGCCCCGGGAACCACTCTTTGATGCGTCCGGCCAGTGCCTGCGCGGCGTCCACCGCGGCATCGGCACCATAATAGAGCGTGACGATTTCGTGCCGCTCGACGCCCGCGCGGCTCAGGCAATCCTTGACAATCGCATCCAGGTCGCCGCCGGATGCCACCAGTTGGTCGTTGACCAACCCGATGATATCGCCCTCAGTGACATTGACCCCATCGAGCTGCACCGTGCGCACCGCGCGGGTGACCTCGACCGTCTGCACACTGGCCAGCGCGGCCGTCATTGCGGCGCAATTGGTCTGGAAATCCGCGTCGTAGTTGAACGCCAGCAGCGCGCTCACACCCTGGGGCAGCGATCCGCTGGGAACGACGGAGACTTCCTTCTGCGCGAGTTGTGGCACCTGGTTGGCGCTGAGAATCACGTTGCGATTGTTCGGCAGCAGAAGGACTTTCGAAGCGGTCACGCGCTCGCAAGCCTCCAGCAGATCCTGAGTGCTGGGATTCATGGTCTGCCCGCCAGGGATGATCGTGGCGACGCCCAGGCTCTCGAAGAGGCGGGTCCAGCCGTCGCCAGCGGCGACCACCACCGTGGCGATGTCGCCGACCACCGGCCTGCCTGCTGGAGGCATGGGCGCGGCGCTGGGCGCGCCCGTCTCACCACGCGCCGGTGTGGCCGTCGCGCCGTTGGTGGCAAAGACGGCGGGGGGCGAGCCGCCATGCTCGCGGGCGCTCTCGGCGGCGTAGCGCAGGCTCTGCTCCTGCAGATTTTCGATGTTGACATCGGACAGGCTGCCCAGACCGATGCCGTAATCGAGAATCTTACCCGGCGTCGGTGTGTGGGTATGCACTTTCATCAATCGGGTGTCGCCCGCCACCACCGTCGACCAGCCACCCATACGGGTGATGGTTTCGCGAATGGCGTCCAGGTTCAGGTTGTCGCCACGCAGCAGGAAGACGACCTCGTAGCCGTACTCCTCCTCGATGGTGACACGTCCCATCTGGACCATGGAGGTCTCGGCCTGCTCGGAGCGCGGCGCGAACTGGAGTGACTCTCCCCGCGTGTGGCGCCACATGCCTTCGAGAATCGTAGTCAGTCCCTGGCCACCCGAGTCGACCACCCCCGACTCCTTGAGCTTCGGGAGCAGATCGGGCGTGCGGGCGACCGAAGCCCGCGCGGCAACGACGATATCACCGAGCAGCGAGGTCATATCCGCGCCCTTGGCG
>DASYGC010000293.1:0-2543 GCA_036000225.1 Ktedonobacterales bacterium
CGGCGCAACACACGCGGCGTCAGCCCCTCGGTGAGCGGATAGACCGGTACCAGCCGGCCGGTGTTGACCAGATCTCCCTGTTCAGGCAGTTCGTGGCTGCGCACGCTCAATTCCACCCGGTTGCCGATGCGCTGCTTCACCCCCGTCAGTACGATCCAGGCGCCGCGTGGTAGTTGCTTCATCAGGTAGGGCTGGTTGAACCAGATGGCGCGGATCTCGCCGGAATCATCTGAGATTCTGGCGACCGTGCGCACCATGCCGCGCTTGCCGCCGCGCACATTCTCGACCCCCATCACCAGGCCAAGAATGGTGGCAATTTCGCCGAAATTGAGCTGCGCGATCTTGTTGAGCCGGCTATAGTCGAGGTGTTCGCGCGGGTAGTGGTAGAGCAGGTCGTGTACGGTGCGCAACCCCAGCCGCTTGAGCCGCTCCTCCTGGGTGGGGCCAACACCGGGCACGGCGGTGACGGGCGCGCGCAACAGGTATTCGTCCTCGGGGCGCGGCGGCGCGGCGGGCCGCACGGTGGGTCGAGGCGCGCCGCCAGCGGGTGTCGTGGATGCCTGGAGCCCGCCGCGTGTGGCGCGCGGATCGCCCAGGCTGGACGGCGGCGTGGCCAGCGCTCGTGGATCTTCGCGTGCGGCTGGGGCGCTGGGAACGCTGCCGAACACCGGCGGGGGGTGTCCATTGGAGCGCGCAGGCGCCCCTACGGTGGTGGTGGATACGCGTCCCGTGGGCGGACGCCCGGCCGGAGCGGGAGTAGGAATGGCGAGTGGCCGTTCGCCAGAAGGTCGTGCCTCGCGGCCGGCTGCCGCGGGACGGCTACCGAACGCCCCCGCCTCGCTCGCGGTGTGCGCGATAGGACGCGCGCTACTTGCCGCGATCGTATCCAGCAGCGCGAGGGCGGCGCGGACACTGGCGACGCGTTGCATCGGGTCCTGGGCGCGGTAGCCATCCAGTAGGCGGGCGATGGCGTCTTCGGGCGGTGGGTCGCCAGGATTGTCGCGCGCCGCGATGTCACCGCGCGCGCGCGCGGCGCGCACCTCGCCGGCCCAGTGGGCGGCGAACGCCTGCAAGCCTCCTGGCTTGACGGCGCTGTCGGTGTGCTGGGTGCGCTGCTCGTGCAGCAACACATGCCGGGCGCGTTCGGCCAGCGCGGCCGCGATCTGGAACGGTTGCGTCACGCGAGCGTGCTCCTTGATGCGTCGGTCCTTCACCTGGCGCACCCGCCAGCCCAGACAAGCGCGTAGCCGTTTCAACGATGGGCGACGCATTCCGTTCACCGGGCCGGCGGCGTCCGTGTTCAGTATGCCTCACGGAGCGGACGAACGCCACCAAGGGGGAAAGGTGGGTTTGGAGCAAGCGGAGACGCGATGTGGCGCGGGCGGTCGCGCATCTGCTCGATACGCTATTGGAGGTCCGTCCGCTGCACCGGCACTTCGGCGAGTTTCATGACGTGCTACCTACTTCCACACTCGGCTACCGAATCCCCGTATCTAGCTCGATGGTGACGGATACGGGCTGGTTCGCGAGAACACTCACGTTACCTGGACTTGCCTGGCGCATGCCGATCTGCCCCCGCACGATGGTGACCCGCACCACGTACGACCCGGGCGCCAACACGACCGAGAAGTGTCCCTGCGCGTCAGTCGTCGCCGTTGCCACCACCGCCCCGCTGGACGTCTCGATCTTCACCTCGCGATTGGGCACCGGCCTATCGGGACAGGGATTGGTCTTGGACACCACCGGGCAGATTGGACCCGCCACCACCAGACCATTCAACGTGCCCTGGCCCGCCCCAGGCACGAGCGTCTGGCCGCATCCAGCCAGCAGCAGCCCCAGTCCAAGCGCCAGCACCGCGCGGCAGATGAACCGCCGGTGGAATGAACCTTTGCGCATAATGCCAACCTCCAGACATAGTGTGAGACACAATCGGATGATCCCTCGCGGCGATCTCCCGCCAGGAGGACGTCACAGGGGCGCACAAAGTTCCGTCCGCGAGCGAAGTGGCTGGTGCAGGAACGGGCGGTCGGGCCACTCTCCGGTTCCGAGCGTGAATTGCCCGCGAAACACCCGCGATGATCCGCTAGTCGGCCGACCGCACCGATGATTGGAGTCTACGCCTTCTGCTCCAGATTCGCCAGGGCCACCTCAATGTGTGCGGCGTACATCCGTTCGCCCAGGCGGCCTAGCATGGCGCAGACCGCCTTCGGTTCCACCCGCGCCCACATCCATCTCGCACGGCGCGTAGCGGCAATCCTGGCGAAGTTTGAGATAAAGTACTCACGGCGAAACCGCTAAGTGATCCGGCATCCCATCCGACGTAACCTGAGGAGCAACTGCCATGCAATCACCCCGAGTCACCATGACGGTGCGTCTGATTAACCCGGCCACCAGCATCATCGGCATCCACGGTGAGGTGAACATGTACGCTGAAGAAGCGCTGATGGACGCCTATACACAAGCCTGCGGCTCAGCCACCAGCACCGTCATCATGGATTTTGCCGGGCTGGACTACATGAACAGCGGTGGCATCGGCCTGCTCG
>DASYGC010000294.1:0-4727 GCA_036000225.1 Ktedonobacterales bacterium
GAGAGCCATTCGACACCGCGCAGCAGCGTGAGCGCGATCGTCACGCCGCCATCCTCGGGCGCCCGCATCACCTCGTACTCGGGCAGGCCGCGGTTGATCACCGCCAGTCCACTGCTGCCGTCGCTGACGTCGATGAAGCGCTTCTGGGGATGCGTCGCGACGGGCAGCTCCGCCCACTCGGACCACGGCGGCTCACCCGGCGCGGGCGGCGCCAGACGCAAGGGCCGGCGCACCACCTGAAACGCGCCCTCGGCCTCGCTGAACTCGGTCGCGATCGGGGTCGGGAAGAGCACGCGCAACCGGTGGTCGCACGCGCGATTGTCGACCGTGGTGCGAATGTCAATGCGGCGTCCACCTGGCGTGAGCGTCACCTCGCTGACGATGGCACACCCGACCGTCTCAGACAGCCGGCTCTGGCGGTCATCAGCGCAGCGCGCCGGCAGCGCGTAGTCACCGCTGATGCGCAGCGTCGCCCGTACCGGCCCCGCCGCGACCAGCTCGCTGGCGGGCGTCTGACGCGGCTGCGTCACGAGCTGATCGTAGGCCGGAGGCGAGTAGTTGTAGAGATCGCCAACATCGCCGCCGTCCTGGAATTGATTCAGCCCCGCATAGCGTACGCCGGTCGTCTTATCGAGCACCGTCAGCGCACCGGTGGCGCGCTCGACATTCACCTGGTAGAACTCGTTGGCGATGGAATCGGGTCCGGCCGTGAGCATGCCGCCAGCCGGCATGCGCTCGCGTGTCCTGGAGGCCGGCCGCACGAAGTAGGCGCGCGCGCCAAACGCCGGGACACCGGTGGCCAGCAGCTCGACCTCCACGCGCGCCACCAGGCGCACGCGCAGGCGGAAGCTGGTCACGCGTCCCCGCTGGATCGCGGCGGCGATCCGCGCGCTGGCGGCCTCGAACGCCGGCAGATTGGGCTTGCCTTGCGTGGCCACGATCACCTCTACCCGCTCGATGGCACCGTCAGCCTCAGGCGTCACGTGCGCATCGACGATGACATAGCCTTCGATGTGTCCCTGGTGCACCTGGTCGAGCATCCGCGGCACGAAATCGAGCGGGACATCCTGCGCCAGCAGTTCGTGGTGCGACACCTGGCGCACGCGATGCGGGACCGGCTGGCCGCTGTCGTCGAGCACCTCGATGTCGGCGACGGGCAGCTCCAACTCAGCGGCGACGGCGTCGGTGCGCGGGCCCGGGCCGGCATTGAAGACGACGACGGCGTGCGCGTCGTCTCCCGCCGCGGGCGCCCGCGTGTCGATCTGGCTGGCGATATGCGCGAGCGCCTGCTGGGTTAGCGCTTCGGCGATCTGCTCGCTCTGGTCGAAGCGTGAACGCATCTCGGCGTGCACCTGGTCAATGCTGCAGCCGCAGATGCTATCGTGTGGATGGTTGCGCAGCAGGTGGCGCCAGGCGACCCGTAGGAACCCGGCGGGATACGCCGCGCCCAGCCGCCAGGCCCAGGTGCTGGCGGGCTCGGCCCAGCGCGTGAGCAGCGCCTCGACGGCGGCGTTGCGCTGCTTGATCCACATACGGGTGGAGAGCACGCCGGGTAACAGGTGCGCGTAGCGGCTGCCGCGCATCTCGCCAGTATAGGTGGCCAGCGGTGGGTTCGCCTGCTTGATGGCCGCGAGGTACTGCGGCAGCGTGCCGATCACCAGTTCCTCGCCGGCATCCTTGAGCTGCTCGTTGGCAGCGGCGATGGCCTGGGGCAGCCCCGCCTGCGGCTCGAGATGATCTGAGCCGTTCATCAGCAGCAACGTGTTGGTGGTCGCGCGTCGCAGCAGGGGCGGCACGATGCGCTCGGTGCGATCCAGCAAGCCCGCCGCGTCCAACGGCAGCGACCGGGCATTGGAATAGCCCCACGCGTCGCATAACCACGCGACCAACACCGTCGTGCCGTCGGGCGCCGCCCAGTGGAACTCGCTGCGCTCGACCTCTGGCCCCACTCCGCGCCAGAAGACGGCGTTGTCGAGGCCGAAGCCGCGTAGAATCTGGGGGAGTTGGGCGATATGGCCGAAGATGTCGGGCACGTAGCCCACCGGCATCGCCCCACCATACTCCTCCGCGCTCCGCGTGCCCTCGTGCAGGTTGCGGATCAGCGACTCACCGCCCACCAAAAACTCATCCGGCTGCAGATACCACGGCCCAACGAGGAGCCGTCCGGCGCGCGTCAGGCGCCGCAGCCGCTCGGCCTGCTCCGGGCGCACTTCGAGGTAGTCTTCCAGCACGATAGTTTGCCCATCGAGCATAAAGTAGGTGAAGCCGGGATCGGATTCCAGGACATCGAGCACGGCATCGACGGCGTGGACCAGACGCATACGAAATTGCTCGAAGGTCTGGTACCATTCGCGATCCCAGTGTGTATGTGGGACGATCAGCAGGCGGGTGGTCTCTGGCATGCGCGCCTCCACGACGGCCGCGCCGTCAGCGCGATCGGATGCGAATACGAGCGAGCGGAGCGCGGCCACGGAGGTCCAAAATGCCCAGGATGAGGACCCCTCAGCGATCAATGAGCTGCCGGCCGGTTCCTCGTGGCGCGCCGCGCACGGTCAGTATAGCGCCTGAGCCGGTGTGGCTGCCGGGGCTGGTTCATCGAATCCCTAAGAGCAATATCCGGTAACCACCTGATGCATACCCTTGCGCGCGACCGCTACGATACCATATATGCGGTACAGGCCGCGCTCTTATGCCGCGACCGGGCAGGCAGATCGCAGAGAACGTCCTCTACACAGCACGCGCCACGGATTGTGAGCAGCAGCAACACGATGATAGGACTGATCGGCCTCGATCACCACGGTGCGCCCGCGGACATACGTGGGCGGCTGAGCTTCGCGGGTGAACGACAACTGGCTGCGCTGCATGCGCTGGTGAATGTGCCCGAAATCGCGGAAGTCGCGCTGCTCTCGACGTGCAACCGGACCGAGGTCTATATTGCCGGGACGGATTGGCCGGCGGCGCGCGCGGCGGTCGAGCGCTTTCTCGCGCTGAGCTACGACATGGGGCCTCAAGGCAGGGTGCCAGCGATTCCCGTAGCCGCGGCCGGTGAGATCGCGACCACTGTGGCTGATGCGCGGGTCACACTTGGCGGTGCGGGTGGCGCGCCGGTGAACGGCGCCAGCCCCCTCGATCAGACACACGCGGCCAGTGGCTATCTCTATGCCGAGGAGGGCACCGCGGCCGCGCGCCATCTACTGCGGGTGGCCGCGGGATTGCGTTCGATGCTGGTGGGTGAATCGCAAGTGCTGGGGCAGGTAAAAGACGCCTTCCGGACGGCAGAGCAGGCGGGCACAATTGGCGAGGAACTGCGCCCACTCTTTGCCCAGGCGCTCAAAGCGGGCAAGCGCGCCCGCACGGACACACGCCTGGGCCAGGTCGATCGCACGCTGGCCGCGGCGGCCGTGCAGCTGGCCAGCGAATCGCTGGGCGGCCTGGAGCGCAAGTCGGCGTTGCTGATCGGCGCGGGGCTGACCAGCCAGCTTTGCGCGCGGCAACTGCGCGCGCAGGGGATCGGACGGCTGGTGTTAGCGAACCGCACGGCGCGGTCGGCAGCTGATCTGGCCGCCGAGGTCGAGGCCGAGACCGTGGCGCTCGACGATCTCTGCGAGGCGATCGACCAGATGGATCTGATTATCAGTGCCACCGCCGCGCCACACGAAGTGCTCGGCGCGGCCACGGTAGCCTGTGGGCTGCGTGGACGGCACACGCCGCTGGTGATCGTGGACCTGGCCATGCCCGCTGATGTGGACCCGGCGGCCGGCCTGTTGCCCCAGGTCTCGCTCTACACCCTCGACCATCTGCGCCAGGCCGCGGCGGGCGCTTCAGCACAGCGCGCCGAGGTGGCGCAAGCAGAGGCGGTCGTCGAGGAGAGCGTACGCGCGTGGGCGCGCGAGCGCCAGGTGCGCCAGGCGGTGCCTGGAATCGCCGCGCTGCGCCGCCATGTGGATCGCTCGGAACAGGCCGAGCGGACGCGCATGCTCGCCGAGCTAGCCCACCTCTCTACGGCGGACCAGCAGATTGTCGAACGCTTCGGGCAGCGCCTGGTGGATAAGATGTTCCACTACCTGGTGATCCGCATTCGCGCCCTGGCCGAGTACGATGAAGTGCCGCCCGAACTCACCATGCGCGTGCTCGAACAACTCTTCGCCGATCCCGACGAACCAGCGCGCTAGCGCCGGTTGGTAATTCAAGGTCGAGACCATGGCAAAATGAAGGATGATTCCTTCACGAAATCCCTATTCGACCGATGTCAGCGACGAAGAATGGGCCTTCAGCACCTCTCATCTGAGCACTCCCAATTGCTCATGCGTATTCATCGGGAAACGACGGCCAGCGATTTGCCGCCCAGGCAGACCAGGACTCATATCCCTGAGGAGGCTCTGGAAGGATGGTGCCATGAAGTTCAGCTTCATCCGGCTCCTCAAAGCATGCACGCCACTTCGTCAGTTCTTCTTCGCTCATCTGCCAGGTCTTGTCCGGTGTCTCCGCAAAGCGGTTTTGGACGCGCTTTCGCTGCTTTTCTGGGTCAATGGGCAAGTAGATAACCTGGCTTTTCGCTCCTCTCTGCTTGGCGAACCATCGCAGAGAGGACCGTTCGTCTTTGCTCCAAAATCCGAAATCCAGGATGACGTTGGTATGCAGCTCAAGAGCGCGCAAAGCTATCCAGATCAGACGACCTTCCAGGGCATCTCGTTCTGCCTGATCGTTTCTTCCAAATAACGGAATCA
>DASYGC010000295.1:0-7865 GCA_036000225.1 Ktedonobacterales bacterium
AGGAGCGCGCAATGGATGCGCAGGTGAGCGGTCAGTGGGCAGCGCAACTGCGGTCGCGCCGTCGCCAGCACGGCGGGAGCCGCGGGGCGCGGCTGGCGAACGTACTGCGAACCTGGGCGCTCTGCGCCCTGGCTCTCGGCCTGATGATCGGGCTCCCTGGCATCGCCCGCGCCGCATCTCCGCGCCAGCGGCCAGGCTCCTGTGGAGCCACCCAGCTGAGCGCCAGCCCAGCCGTGGCGGCGACGCACACCGACGGCGCGCGGATCGCGCTCAACATCGCGCGGGGCGGCGCGGGCAGCAAGCTCATCGCCCAGGGCATGGGCTGGCCCGCGGGCGCGCAGCTAACCCTCTCGCTGGAACAGTACGGCACCGTCATCCCTAACAATCACGACGTACCGCTCACCGTCGCGGCTGACGGAACGTTCGCCGCGCCGCCGCTGGCCGCGCCTGGCCCGACCTGTGGCTTCGATCCGCAACCTGGTACCGCCATCCAGATCGTGGGCCGCATGGCCACCAACAGCCAGTTGATGGCCAGCGCCACGTTCACCTATATTGCCTCACCGCCCGCGCTCGCGCCAGCGGTGAGGGACGGCGCGATCGCTCCCGACGCGACCTCCCTCCCGGTGACTGGCGTTGGCTGGGATGCGGGGACGCTGGTGACGCTGTGGCCGGCGCCCGAGTGGCCAGCGAGCGCGCCGCTCGATCCGTGGCAGCCACCAGCGGGAGTGCCCAGCATCCAGCTGGCCGCCGATGCGCAAGGCGCGTTCACCGCTCAGGTGCCGCTGCTTGCGGGGACCAGTCCCCGACGGCCCGGAATCACCATGCTCGCCGCCGCCAGCGCGACCAGCGCACGCTACGGCACCCTGGTCACCAGCGTCCCCCAGCCTTTCGAGGTGCAGCCGCTGGTGGCGCCCGTGCTCGCGCTGGACCGCACGGGGGGAGTTGCCGGTGTGACGATCGGCGTCACGGGCGATCAGTGGTGGCCAGGCGATGTCGTACAGATCGCCTATTGCCGTGGCGCCGTGGCACTGTGCAATGTATATGCGACCCAGGCGCTGGGCACGGCGACGGTCAATCGCGCCGGTCATTTCAGCGCCCAGGTGGCGCTGCCCGCCAATGCGCGCACGGGACCAATCACCGTCGAGGCGTACGCCGGCTCTGGATTGCTTGGTCCCTACGTGGTGGCGCGTCCTTTCCAGGTGGTGGCCGGGGGAGCGCCAGCCAATCCGCCGCATGCTCAGCCTCCAGGAGCCGCGCCGCTGCTGGTGACGGTGCTGATGGCACTGCTGTTGGGGCTGCTGATGCTGGCCGGTGTTCTCGTCGCGGTATGGCTGCTGGCGCGGCGCCGGCGCCTGGCATGACGATCAGCTGAAGACCAGGGAGCTTCGCGCCGCACACAGCACGCTAAACGAGCAGCATCGCATCGCCAAAGCTGTAGAAGCGATAACGTCGCGCCACCGCCTCGGCATACGCGCGCAGGATCAGTTCGCGGCTGGCGAAGGCACTGACCAACACAATCAGCGTCGAGCGCGGCAGATGAAAGTTCGTCAGCAGCGCATCCACCGCGCGGAAGTGGTAGCCCGGTGTGATGTAGAGCGCCGTGCGCCCGCGAAACGGCGCCACCACACCCGCGGGCTCCTGCCCCGCCGCGACAGCTGACTCCTGTGCCACCTGCGCCGCCGCGCTCTCGAGCACGCGCACCGCCGTCGTGCCCACCGCCACGATGCGCCCGCCGGCCGCGCGCGTCGCGTTGATGCGCGCGGCCGTTGACGCATCCAGCTCGATCGCTTCGGTGTGGATGTGGTGCTGGCTGACGTCGGTCTCCTCGATGGGCCGGAAGGTATCCAGCCCGATATGCAGCGTCACATACGCCACGCCTACCCCCTGCGCCTCCAATTCAGCCAGCAGCTCAGGCGTGAAGTGCAGCCCGGCAGTCGGCGCCGCCGCCGAGCCGGGCTCACGCGCGTAGACCGTCTGATAGCGTTCGGGGTCGCCCAGCGGCGTGTGGATGTACGGCGGCAACGGCATGCTCCCCACCTGCGCCAGCGCCGCCGCCACCTCGCCGGCGGGAGCCTCCAGCCTGACGATCCGCCCGCCGGCAGGGGTGCGTTCCAATATCTCGGCCAGCAGTGCGCCATTGCCGAAGGTGAGCCGCTGCCCAAGGTGCATGCGGCGTCCGGGGCGCACCAGCGCCTCCCAGTGATCGGGACCGCGATCCGCGCGCACGGCCAGCAGCAGCAGCTCGACGGCGCCGCCGCTGGGCACTTTGACTCCACGCAGGCGCGCGGGGATCACCCGGCTGCGATTGGCCACCAGCAGATCGCCCGGCCGCAAGTACGCGCCGATGTCGCGAAACGCGCGGTGCTCCAGCGCGCCGGTGTCGCGGTGGACCACCAGCAGCCGCGAGGCATCGCGCGGCTCGATGGGCGTCTGCGCGATCAGCTCAGGCGGCAGCGCGTAGTCGAAGGCGTCGGTCGGCAGACCCTGGCCCTGACCCGCGCCGCTCTCGTGCGCCCGCGCATCAGATCTATCGGTCATCGCTCGCTGCCGCCGGAAGAATCACAAGAGGACCGTAACATGGTAGGCAGTGTATCCTGGCGAATGGAACGGCGTCCAGCACACCTCAGCGGCCGTTGCCCGCATTGCTAGCATTGCTGGCATTGCTCGCGTTGCCCGCGTTGCCGCTGGACTCGGCGGCGACCTGGGCAAAGTTGAGCGCGGCCACCAGCGAGACGCCACCAATGCTGTTGCCGATCAGGGTGGGCAACGTGAAGCCGAAGAAGAAGGTGCCCCAGCTGATAGTTCCGATATTGACCAGATAGAGCGCCTCAACCGCGCCGGCGATAATGTGCGCGAACCCGCCGAGGCTCACCAGGTAGGTCAGCAGGACGATGATGTGCAGCCGCGCGTTCTCGGCAGCTGGCAGCAGCCACACCATCAGCGCGATCAGCCAGCCCGCGAAGATGCCGCGCAGCACCGTCAGCCCGAAGCCGCCACGCAGCGAGTCGCGCGCGACCCCGGCCAGTGCGGCCTGCACAAACGGCGGAAAGAGGCTGGTATGCGCGACCACCGTAGCAAAGATCAACGCGCCGAGCAGGTTGGCCACCAGCACCAGCGCCCACAGCCGCGCCACCCGCCCGAAGGTACGTAAGTTGGGATGGGCCAGCAGGGGCAGGATGGCCGTCAGCGTGTTTTCGGTGAAGAGCTGCTGGCGCCCGAGTACCACGATGACAAAGCCCACGCTGTAGCCCAGGCTGGCGACTAGCGGACGCCAGGGCGCGGCGGGCAGGTAGGCGCGCAGCAGCCCCTGCCCCAGCAGCGAGAAGCCCATCGAGAGCCCAGCCGCCAGGCCCGACCACGCCAGCGCCGCCGGCGCGCGTACCAACTCGCGCTCGCCCTCCTCGCGCACCGTCTCGTGCACGATGAAGGCGCTGATGGCCACGCGCCGTTCCACCTGCTTGCGCTCGCCGGCATTCAGGGTTGGCAGTGCTCCGTTCGCCTGAGCATTCGCCGGCTCCACGCCTGATGATGGCGCCCCGCCGAACCGGGAATCCGCCGCGGCCTCGGATCGCCCGTGGCTGCTCGCCAGCGGACCCCCAGGCGCCTCGGATGCCTCGGATACTTCGGGTGCCTCGGATGCCTGAGGTGTGGGCGTGCCGTCGCGATCCTGCCCGCCAGTGTTCACAGCGCCTCCTGGGGCTTGAGCGTCTCGCACGATGCTAAGCCACCGGTTCCGATACGCCGGGACGGCCGCCGCTCCCCAGCGGAGCGCAGAGATGACCGTCCCCTGGAGTGCGATCCTTGTCACCCGTGTCACCCGCGGCCCATCACCGATTGGTGCTCTGTCCCGGATTCGCCTCGCGCCGACGCGAGGCGAACAGCTTCACCATCTCGCGATTGAACGCGGGCAGATCGTGGGGACCGCGGCTGGTCACGAGATTGCCATCCACGACGACCTCGCGATCGACCCAGGTGCCGCCGGCATTGCGCACATCATCTTGCAGTGTCGGCCAGCTGGTCAGCGTGCGCCCGCGCACCAGATCCGACGAGACCAGTTCCCATGGCGCATGACAGATGGCCGCCATCGGCTTGCCGGCATCGGCGAAGTGGTGGACGAAGCGCTGGACCTCTGGCCGCGTGCGCATCTCGTCGGCGTTGAGCGCGCCTCCCGGCAGCACGAGCGCATCGTACTCCTCGGGTCGTGCCTGCTCGATGGTGTGGTCCACCGGGACAGTAATGCTCTTATCGTGGTGTTTGAAAGCCTGAATCCGGCCCTCGTGCGGCGCGATGATATCCACTTTGGCGCCCGCCGCGCCCAGCACCCTGGCGGGCTCGGTCAGTTCCACCTCTTCGAACCCATCCGTCGCGAGAATCGCGATGCGTTCGTTCTGTAGTGCGCTCATGCCGTGCTCCTGTTCCTACTGGCTCGTTCGGTCGCGCTGGCCTCGCGCCGTGCGGCGCCCTGCTGGTTGGACTCACGCGCTCTGCTTGGCGCGCCAGTGATCGCCCTGCTTCTCGTACTTCTCCTTGACGGCGGCCCAGGCCACTTTGTGTGCCGCCTCCTCACGCGACTCCGCGCCACGCCGAGCACCCGGCGCCTCGTATTCGTCCCAGGCGCTGTTGAACGCGGCGCGGTAGATCTCCTGGGCGTGCTCGGGCAGCACGTGACGTACCGACTCCGGCAGATCCTGAGGGGTGTCATAGGGCATTGCACCATCTCCTCTCATGTGAGTAAGCGATACCAAGTTCGGGCGAACATTCGCGGTTCGTAGTCGCGCACGGGTGTGCGCTCTGGCCTCGTTATGCGTAAGCCTCCATCCGAACTTAAGTATGACCGCACGCACCGGTGACTGCGGTTGACCGACGGTGCGCCACCCGTCAGGTGTGGGCACAAAGTGTGCCAGTGGCGGACCGCGCCAGCCTGCCCTCACCCCGTGCCGTGGACGGCGGGCAACTGGCTCATCCGCGCGAACGCGCTCTGGCCGCGGCGTCACCCCGCCGCAAAGTCCTTCGCTCATCTGGGTAGTTTGCCTGGTCTGGCTGGGCATAGTGCCGATAGTCACCTGCCGCTATTCCCCTTATACTGGCGCTAGCGCAGCCGTTCCCGGCCGTCCGCCACTGAGCGCGGGTCGCGCCGCATCAGCATCGGTTCTCCGTACACGCTGTCCGCGTTCGTCAGTGTTTGTCCGCGTTCATCAGGAGGAGCACAGTCTATGCCAGCCAGCCATCGCAAGTACGTCGTCGTGTTGGTAGCGGCCGCGGCCATGCTCATCAACACCTTGGGCGCCAGCACGGCGTTTGCCCACGCGGCGCATCCCGCCGCCGGTGCGGCGCCCTCAGCGCGCTCGGTCACCGCCCCCGCAGTGACCATGCACACGGTGAATATGCGTCAGGTGGCAGCGCAAACGCCCAGCCAGGCAGCCCAACCAGTGCGCACGTTGCCACTGCTCACCGGCCTCAGCGCCGCCGCGTATGCACAGCGCAAAGCCGCCGCCGCGCGCACCTTGAACGCTCCCGCGGACCTCTCGGCCACTTCCGGGCTGTACACCCCCGCGACCCTGGCCAAGTTCAACGGCATGGCCGACGGCGGCGCCGTGTGCAATTGCCAGCCGCCCGACCAGGCGCTGGCCGCCTCGTCGAGCTGGGTGTTCCAGGGCGTGAACACGGCCTTCGCGGTCTACAACACCACTGGCGTGCGTCAGAGCGGCTGGCCCAAGCCGGCGCCCAGCTTCTTCGGCGTACCAACACCCAGTGGCTGTGGCGTCACCGCTCCCTTCTTGAGCGATCCGCGCGCGTTTTACGATCCAACAGATGGGCGCTTCTGGGCGGCCATGCTGGAAGTTGAAGGCGCCTTTGGCGTGAACAACTGCCCCGAGCGCACCTACTACTGGGTCGCCGTCAGCCAGACCAACAATCCCAACGGCACCTGGAACGTGTACGCCTTCAACATGGCGATCAACGTCAGTGGCTCCTGTGCCACCTGCGCTGCCGACTACACCCAGTTCGGCTTCGACCAGACCGCCATCTACTTTTCCGGCAACATGTTCACGCAGTCTGGCTCGGCCTATGATTACGCCGAAACGTACTCGGTGCTCAAGTCCGCGATGGAGTCCGGCACGGCGGTGACGGCCTACGGCTTCTTCGGCTTCAAAGCCAACGGCGTGTTTGTGGATACGGTGCAGCCGGTGGAGAACGAGGCCAGCAGCGGCCCGGGCGCTGGGCTGCTGATCAACTCGTTCAACATCAATGGCAACGGCTCAGCCAATTGCGCGAGCACCGCCTGCAAGGGTCTGGTCGTGTGGGCCATCGCCAATCCTGGCACCGCTTCGGCCTCGCTCACCGGGGTCATCATCACCAACACCACCACGTACATTGCCCCGCCACAGGCCGACCAGCCGGGCCATCCGGCCAGCGTCGAGACCCTCGACACGCGCATTAGCGGCACGCCGGTCTATCAGCAGGGGCTGATCTCCTTCGCGCTCGAAACGGGCCTGAACAATGGCACACACGTGGTGCCCGCCATCTTCTGGGGCCAGGTCAAACCGACCATCAGCGGCGGCGCGATCACCGGCGCATCGGTGTTCCAGAGCGGCTCCGTCCACTTCACCGGCGACCGCGCCGCCTCGTTTGGTGCGCTGATGGCCACCAGCACGGGCAATCTGCTCATGGTCTTCGACACGATGAGCAGCACGATCTTCCCCAGCATCATGTACACCACCCGCCTGACCACCGATAAGGCAGGCACCTTCGGCGCCAAAGTGTTCCTGAAGAAGGGCACCGTGGCCACCGTCGATACGCGCTGGGGCGACTACGAAGCGGCCTCCTACGATGGCGCCACCGGCGACAACACCTGGTTCTCCTCGCAGTATCCAGCCGCCAGCGGCGACTGGGCGACCTACATCGGCAAGGTCCACTTCTAGCAGAGCAGCGCGCATATCCATGGGCGATCAGGTGTGTTCGGTTCCCGTAGCCACCAGCCGCGGGATACTGAAAACGCACCGGTCGCCCTATTTTGCGCCTGATGGACGTCTGGCGCGCGAGCGCGTTCTACGGCATTCGGGTAGATCGGTTGCGTTTCTCGGGTGCTCAGGTACATTGCGCGCTTCGCGCTTCGTAGTGGCGCACGGGTGCGCGCGGTTCACTTCGCCAGGTAAATGGTGGCGCACCCGTATGCGCCCCGCTCACTTCGCCGGGTCCGTAGTGGCGCACGGGTGTGCGCTCTGGACCCCGTTATTCGCCGGTGTACTTCGCCGGTGCGATCTGGGTCGCGGTATGCGTAAACCGGCATCCACCTCGCGTATTAGAGGACCGCGGCGGCATAGCGCCGTGGCTCGGGCAGCGGCTTGCCTTGTGCCTGCGTCATGGCTACCAATTCGGCCAGCACATCCTGCCCGTTCTTGACCGCCTGCTCGTAACTCTCGCCGTGGGTATGAACGAAATACAGGCCAGTAGCGTCCCATTCGGGGAAACTCACGACGTACGCCTGATCTTCGTCTGACCATTCAATGACCATCGCATAGTGTGGCGATTCACTCATGGTTGCTGTCCCTCTTGTTGCTGCTGTCGTTCGAGTTTGTGGGCTTGTTGAATCGCGGCGCGTACTTGCTTCTCCATATACGACCTGGCATCATCTCCGTCTTGCCCAGCAAGATTTACCGTCACCCCGGTCGGGTGCTCCCACCAGGTGTGACTGCCTTTGCCACGCTTGGGCGCTTCGCGAAAGCCAGCGTGAGCCAATTCGCCGCGCAATTGGCGTATCTTGCGAGGCATCCGCTTTCCCCCCTCGAACATGTTACGGGTATTCTAGCATACCCAAGCAGATCGGAATCAGCCTACTGCGGCAATGGTCGGAGCATAAACTCGTG
>DASYGC010000296.1:0-8231 GCA_036000225.1 Ktedonobacterales bacterium
CGCAGCCGGCCCAGTTCAGCCAGATACCACGTAGAAGTCGCGGTAGTCAAACTGCTGCTGATCGTCAGGAGCAGGAAGACGCTGCCGAACAGCGTGAGCCAGGTGAGGACACACAGCGCTACCACCCGGCGGCGGCGCGTGCCGGGCGCCAGTCGCGGCCAATCCAGGCGAACGCACGCGAAACAGATGATGGCGCCACACAGCAGGAATAGCCACCACAGCGAATCTAGCGAGGCAAGGCCCGCCCACGGTGGAGGTGGTGGATGATTGGTGGGGCAGATGGTTGGCAATGCCAGGCTCCTAGTAGACTTGACGCGATTGGCATAGAACACCGCAGCTCGACACGCTTACGCGTGCGTGCCACTCATCATGGGAATGTCATGATCTGTGCCAACGCTTGTTGCGAGCGATGCCGTCCTACCCGCCTTGACGCGCGCCGCGCCACCCAGTAGACTGCTTGCCAGACGGCCGAGCGCGCGGGCGTCTGGTCGCGCACGCCGAAGGGAGCGAGACGTGACGAACGAGCAGATACTGGGGATCAGCGTAGGGCTGGCGGCGCTCGTGCTGCTGCTGCTGGGCTACCTGGTGGGCAGCCGGGTACGCGCGCGGGCCGGCAAGCCTGGCCTGGCGCCTGTCGCGTTGCCGCCGGGCGCGGAGGCGCTGGCGCCCGCGTTCGGCGAGTTGCGCGCGCAACTGAGCGAGCTGCGTGGTCAGATCGAGGATGTGCGCCGCACAGGGGCTGAAGCGGCTGGCCGGCGCAGCCAGGAGGATCAGGCCTGGCAGGCGCTGGCGCGGGTCGAGAACTCGCTGACGCAGCTCAGCCAGCTCCCCACGTTGCAGCAGTCATTGCAGGAACAGGTGACGGGCGCCGTGCGCGAACTTTCGGGACTGCGCGAGCGGGTGGTCGAGGAGCGCCAGCGCTGGGCGCTCGAAGACGACGCCTTCAGCCGGCTGCAGCGGCTGACCGCCGTGCTGCTCGGCTCGTCCACCAGCGGCGCGGCTGGCGAACGCATGGTGCAGGAGGTGCTGGGCAATCTGCCGCCACAGTGGGTGGTGACCAACCACACCGTCAGTGGCCGGCGCGTCGAGTTCGCCGTGCGCCTGCCCGATGGCGTGATCCTGCCGATCGATAGCAAGGTGGTGGCGCAGTCTGAGCTGGATGCGTTGGACCGCGAGCAGGATGACGACGCCCGCAAACGGCTGGAGGACGGCATTCGCGCGCAGGTATTGCAACGCGCGAGTGAGGTGCGCAAATATCTGGACGACCGCAGCGCCGGCTTCGCGGTGGCCGCCGTGCCCGACGCCGTGTACCGGCTGAGCGGAACGATCCTGCCGCGGGCGTATCAGGAGCACCGGGCGCTGCTGGTGCCGTACAGTCTGCTGGCACCCTTCGTACTGATGGTCTATGAGCAGCATCTGCGCATGGGCACCGGCGATCTCGATAGCCAGCGGCTGGCCCGGCTGCTAGCCGACGCTTCGAACCATCTCAGCCAGGCGCTGCAAGAGGTGAATGGCCGGCTAAGCGGTGCGATCACGCAGGCGACCAACGCCCGCGACGCGCTCAGCCGCGAACTCGCCGCCGCGGCCGGTGCGCTGGAGCAGGTGCGCACCACCGATGAGACGCCAACCGCCGGAAGGCGGCAGAGTAAGACTGCTTAGTTGGCACTAGCAGAGCGGAGGGACACACGCAACAGAAGAACCTCGACATCTACGGCGCTGAGCCGATGCCTTGGTCCCGTGCGCTCGCCTCGTTGGAAGACGACGCGGTGCCCAAGTCGTACTGGCTGGCAACCGTGCGCGCCGACGGGCGGCCACATAGCGCGGCGGTAGGCGCCTTTACGTCGCCCACGGCTGGCCGGCGCAGATGAGCAATGGCGCCTTCACTGCCGCGTACAGCGCGCCGAGCGCCGGTTCGCGCCCTGGTATCTCTTTGTCCTCACGCCCACCGTGGCCTTGGGCGTCGCCTCCGCGGAGCCATTCGGCGCCATGCGTTGGAACTTCGAGAGCTGAATCGTTGGCTGATGCGGCGGCGCCACACACTGCCTTCGCGCACCGCACCGGGGGAACGAAGGCAAAAGCGCCTGCTTGATAGCACGCCCTGGCCGCTGGCTGCTCCGCCTCACCACGGCGCGTCTCAGCCGACCGCCGCGCGCAGCTTCGCCAGCCCACCGGCCACCCCACCGGGATCGCCGTAGACGGCGGAGCCCGCCACCAGCACGTTGGCGCCCGCGCGCACGGCCAGTGGCGCCGTCGCTGCGTGGATGCCGCCGTCCACCTCCAGATCGCAGCCCAGCCCGCGCCCACTGAGCATGCCGCGCAGACGCTCGATCTTGGGCAGCATGGTCTGGATGAAATCCTGGCCGCCGAAGCCGGGATCGACGGTCATCACCAGGACCAGATCCACATCGTCAAGGATCTCCTGCACGGCGGCCAGCGGCGTGGCGGGGTTGATGGCCACGCCCGCCTTCTTGCCCAGCCGCTTGATCTGTTCGACGGTGCGGTGCAGGTGGGGCGAGACCTCCTGGTGCACGATGATGATGTCGGCGCCCGCGCTGGCGAAGTCGGCGAGGTAGCGTTCGGGCTCGACGATCATCAGGTGCGCCTCGATCGGCAGGTGCGTGTGGCGGCGCACCGCCTCGACGATCAACGGGCCCACGGTGATGTTGGGCACAAAGCGTCCATCCATCACATCCACTTGCAGGCGGTCGGCGCCGGCGGTCGTCGCCTCAGTCACCTGCTCGCCCAGACGCGCGAAGTCCGCGGAAAGGATCGAGGGCACATAGATGGTCATGGAGCACTCCTGATCTGTGGCAAGTAGATGGCAATTCGAGACCGGGCGCACACCCGTACGTCCCTACGTGCCGGGGATCGTGGACGTGGTGGTCAGGCCCGCTGCCGCCACGCGATCGACGAGCCAGAGCACCTGGCCATTGGCTGGAGCGATCAACTGCGCGGGCAGTTCATCGGGCTGGCGAGACCCCTCGAGCACACCTGCCAGCGGCACGACCTTGTCCTGTCCCGCCACCAGGAAGACGATCAGCGCCGCGTGATTGATGACCGGCGCCGTAAACGTCAGGCGGGTGGTGTTGAGTTTGTCCACGCGGTTGGCCACCACCAGCCGGCCGGCGGCATGCAGCGCGCTGGTGTGGGGAAAGAGCGACGCGGTGTGACCATCGGGACCCAGGCCCAGCAGCACGAGATCGAAACGCGGCCACTCACCGGGCGCCAGCGCGAAGGCGCGGCGCAGATTCATCTCGTACAGCGCGGCCTCGGCGCTGGGATCGGTGGCTTCGCCATGCATGCGAAAGACCTGGTTGGCCTGCACCGGCACGTGGAAGAGCAGCGCCTCACGCGCCATGCGATAGTTGCTCTCGGCATCCGTCGGCGGCACACAACGCTCGTCGCCCCAGAAAACCCACATGCGCGACCAGTTCACCTGATCGCGATAGGGCGGGGCCGCGAGCAACTGAAAGAGCGCGCGTGGGGTCGAGCCGCCCGAGAGCGCGACCGAGAAGCGCCCGTGCGCGGCGATGGCCGCTTGCGCGGTCGCGACAAAGAGCCGCGCCGCCCCCCGCGCCAATGCGGCGGCATCGTCATACACGCGTACCCGCGGGTCGCCCGCCGGCGCGGGTGTGTTGGGCGCGCCACCCCCGGCGTTCGATCGCCCGTCGCCAGGCTGACTCATAGCGCTCTCCTGTTGGGTTCATACCCGGCCAACTGCGCGGCTTTATGCACCGCCTCTTCATAGATCGCATCGTGGCCCACCAGTTCCAGCTGGCTGTGGAGCAGGGCGGTTTCGCCCAGCGAGCCAAGGTGCACCGTGTGCGAAGGCGGTGCGCTGCCATCCACCTGGCAGAGCGTCGTCGCATGCTCCAAATCTTGATCGCGGGCAATGATGAAGGTACCGCGACGCCCAGCCGTGACGGCATGGATGCGTACCGACATCAGGGCGCCGTCGCCGATTTCTGGTGTGGCCGACGCGCCCGGTGCGCTGGCCGCCGATCGCCCATCCACCACTCCCGGCCACGAGCCGCTCGCCGATGGGTTGAGCGCGCGCCGCTGGCGGTCGTGAATGGCGTACCAGCTACCGGTGGGCAACCCGGTGCGCGCGTTGACCTCCACCAGCACCGGCCGGTGCGCGCTATCGTGCAGTGTGTGTTGGCGCGAAGGACCAAAGCTGCGCCGGTTGGCGGTGGCGACGGTCCAGCCCAGCCGCGCGGCCAGCCAGCCGACGAACAGATAGGCGGGCGCGCTGTTGGTGGGCGCATCCTCGTCACCGGCGGCATATTCCACCGTCACGCGATCCACCCCGCTCAGGTATGGCAGCACCGCGACCGGATCGAAGAACTGCGCCGTCATCTCCCGCCAGGGGGTCTGGCGCGCCCAGTTGAAGTCGCTGAGTGCGCAATGCGCATGCTTACGACGCACCAGGTCGGCGACGCCGGACAGAAAGCGGTCGGCATCGCCGGCATCGCCGGAATCCACGATCAGCCGGTCAATGCCGTCGACCAGTGTCTCCACCAGATTGCCGCCCCAGGGTGGCTCGCCATGCCACCAGAGAAACGCCGGCACTCCCGATGCCATCAGTGGCAGAACGACACCAGACACCTGGTGCGCGGCGTCGCCACGTGCCTCGATGACGATCTCCTCGCTGTAGCCCGCCGTCAGCCCCATGCCTTCGCCGCGCACTGCCACCTGCACGTCAATCGCGGCGTCTGGCTGGTCGGGCTCCGTGAGCAGCACGGCTGTGCGCGCCGGATGCTGCACCGCCAGCTCCTCTGCCGCCCGCAGCGACAGGTGCGCCTGGCCAATGGTCGTGGTGTAGGCGACCAGCGTGAGCACCGTGTTACGCGAGACTGCGCCCCTGCCGCTCGCCAGGGCATTCTCGGTGATTTCACGCCACAGTTCGTCGAGCGCCGCTTCGATGTCACCCAGCGCCACCTGGCGAAACTGCTTATCCAGTCGCAGATCGGTCATAAGCGCCTCCAGGTCATTTCGTCGCGCTCGATCAGCTCGTCCGCGGCGCGCGGGCCCGAGGAACCTGGCTCGTACTCACCGATGCTGGATGCGGGCATCGTGCTCCAGGCATGGGCGATCGTATCCACCAGCCGCCACGACAACTCGGTCTCGTCACGCCGGGTGAAGAGCGTCGAGTCGCCATACATGCAATCCAGCAGCAACCGCTCGTAGGCTTCCGGCGGTTGTACCCCAAACGACCGGCCATAGAAGAACTCCATGTTGACCGGGCGAATCTGCATCTCCTGGCCGGGCACCTTGGCGCCGAAACGCAGCGATACCCCTTCGTTCGGCTGAATGCGCAGCGAGAGCACATTGGGCTGCATCTCATCGGCGCCGGTTCCCTTGAAGAGTAAATAGGGCGGGCGTTTGAACTCGATGGCGATCTCGGTCAGCCGCTTGGTGAGCCGCTTGCCCGTGCGCAGATAGAAGGGCACACCAGCCCAGCGCCAGTTCTCGATCAAGAGTTTGAGCGCCACAAAGGTTTCGGTACGCGAGTCCCGCGCCACCCCAGGCTCCGCGCAGTACCCCAGCACATGCTCGCCCCCCTGCCAACCCGAGCCATACTGGCCGCGCACGACGTTCCGCTCGATCTCCGCGTCCTGCAGCGGCACGATCGAACGCAGCACCTTGACCTTCTCATCGCGCACGGAATCGGCCACAAACGCCGCCGGTGGCTCCATCGCCACCAACGTCAGCAGTTGCATCATGTGGTTCTGGATCATATCGCGTAGCGCGCCGGCCTTCTCGTAATAGCCCGCGCGGCCCTCCAGCCCCAGACTCTCCGCCGCGGTGATCTGCACGTGGTGGATATAGCGGCGATTCCAAATCGGCTCGAAGATCCCATTGCCAAAGCGCATCACCAGGATGTTCTGCACCGTTTCTTTGCCCAGGTAGTGGTCGATGCGATAGATCTGGCCCTCGTGAAACGCGGTGCTCAGATCGTCGTTGAGGGCTTGCGCGGATGCCAGATTACGGCCAAAGGGCTTCTCCACGATGATGCGCGACCACCCGTCGTTCCGGTCGCCGCGTCGTGCCAGTCCTTTCTCGCGCAGCAGCGCGATGATGGTGGGATAGTAGCTCGGGTCGGTTGCCAGATAGAAGATGCGATTACCAGCCGTGCCGCGTTCGCGGTCAAGCTGGTCCATCAGTGCGCCCAGACGGTCGTAGCCCGCCGGATCGTCAAAGTTCGCTGGGCAGTAGAACAGCCCCTGCGCGAAGGTTTCCCACACATTGGCATTGACCGGACGCCGCCGCGAATTAGCGTTGACCGCCGCCAGCGCCTGCTTGCGAAAATCCTCATTGGTGTACTCGCGCCGGGCAAAGCCGATCGCCGAGAACCCCGCGGGCAGGGGTTGCTCCAGCGCGAGGTTGTAGAGCGCGGGAATCAACTTGCGGTGCGTCAGATCGCCCGTCGCCCCAAAAATGACCATGATGCAGGGGTCGATGGTGCGCGTGTGGCGCATGCCGGCGCGCAGTGGATTGATCAGTGTCGCTTCCATATTACTTGTGACCTGTCATTATTACTTGGAACCTGCTCCTAGCAGATAGGCTGGCGAGAATGGGTGGGCATGCGGCGCGCCGCCACGCATCTCAGAACGCGACCCATCACGCGACCCAGAGTGCACACCCGTGCGCGACTACGGATAACGCGGTCCGGTGTGCCACGAAGGATAACAGGCGGCCCTTGCCTCCACTCCCCTCCTCGCGCCGTCATTCGTGACCGGTCACTAGAGGAGGGGGTTGGGGGGAGAGGTCATCGCGCGGCATCCAGCGGGTTGGCGGGCGGAGCGATTTCGCCCTGCTTGCCACCCGGCTCGAGCTGGATGGCGTGGCCACCGAACTGGTTACGCAGCGCGGCGATCACCTTGGCCGAGAACGACTCTGGCTGGCGCGACGCGAAGCGCGCGAGCAGTGACAACGTGATGATCGGCGCCGGCACGTTCTCGTCAATCGCGGCCTGCACCGTCCAGCGGCCCTCGCCGGAGTCCTCGACGTAGCCTTTGATGTCGGTCAGGTGCGCGTCGTCGCGCAGCGCCAGTTCTGCGAGATCCAGCAGCCACGAGCGCACGACACTGCCGTAGCGCCAGACCTGAGCAATCTCGTGCAGGTCCAGGTTGAACTGCGACTTCTCCAGGATCTCGAACCCCTCGCCGAAGGCCTGAAGCATGCCGTACTCGATGCCATTGTGCACCATCTTGACGAAGTGCCCCGCGCCGTGCCCGCCCATGTACCCGTGACCACCCTCCGGTGGCGCCAGGGTGGCGAGCAAGGGTTCCAGATGATCGTAGATCGGCTTTTCGCCGCCCACCATCAGGCTGTAGCCCTCGCGCAGGCCCCACACACCGCCGCTGGTGCCGCAATCCAGGTAGTGCATGCCCTTGGCTTCCACCTCACCCGCACGCCGGATGGTATCGTGGAAATTGGAGTTGCCGCCATCAATGATGATGTCGCCTGGGGCGAGCAGTTCCAGCGCCTGATGCAACACGTCATCGGTGACCTGGCCCGACGGCACCATCAGCCACAACGCCCGTGGCCGTGCCTCCAGCTTGCTCACCAGCTCCGCCAGGTTGGCCGCGGGCACAGCTCCCTGCGCGGCGACCTCCTGCACCGGCCCTGGGCTGCGATTGGAGGCCACCACGCGGTGGCCTCCTCGCGTCAGTCGCACCACCATGTTGGCGCCCATGCGCCCCAGACCGTAGAGACCGAGTTCCATGCTTGCGCTGCCTTTCTAAGCGTGATTCATGACCTGTCATCATCAATGTGGAGAGATCCCCTCCTAACCTGCCCGCGCCGGGGAGGCACCAGCGTCGCCCTCTGGACCCCCTCCCCGCGCCGTCATTCGTGACTGGTCATTAGAGGAGGGGGCAGGGGGAGAGGTCACCCCGCCCCATCGAGCGCGCCGTTGACCTCGCCCAGGCCTGCGGCGATGTCGCGATGCAGGTCCACGCGGATGACGCGCCGGCCATGCTTGCGCAAGGTCTGCAGGTCGCCCAGCGCGGCAGCGGCCTTCAGCGTGCCGAAACTATAGGCCACCCCCGGAATGGCGACATCCTCGTGATCCTGCGCGACGAATTGCAAGAACAGCCCATTGTTGGCGCCGCCCTTGTGCAGCTGGCCCGTCGAATGCTGGAAGCGCGGTCCGTAGCCCACCGTGGTAGCGACGTGATGGTGGTCGCGCAGCCACAACCGGATGCGTTGCAGCGCGGCGTCGG
>DASYGC010000297.1:0-2343 GCA_036000225.1 Ktedonobacterales bacterium
CAGTGGTGAGTTGTAGTTCACCCCATAGTTGATATGCGTGGGGAAGCCGCGAATCGGCGAGCCGACCGGCTCAGTGGGCAGGAATTCAATGGGAGCCTGCTTATACTGCGTGTACTGCACGCCCGGCGGTGAAGCGCGCTCAAAGCGACCGGTCGTCACGTAGGTCCACCAGACCATCTTGCCATTCTGGTACGCGCGCAGCGTCTGCTCGCGTAGCGAAACGATGGTCACCTGGCCCTGCAGGATGCCATATTGCTGCATCAACTCGAAATCGGTCTTATGCGGCAGCCAGGGCACCGTCGGGTCATTCAAGTTGTCCAGTTCGGCGCGCAGATTGGTATACATCTGCACCGATTCCTGATCCGCGATGCCGTACCGGCAGATCACGTCCCAACCGCAGGTCCAGTTGTACGTATCGCCCAGCGGCGCCTCGTTATACCACTGGACGGCGTCGCCCACTCCGACCGCCGGACTGTTGTACTCGTAGGCGATCAGCGGGTTGGTGGCCTGGGTGCTGGCGATCAGCGACTCCAGCGTCATCAGATCAAAATGCGCCTGGCCGCGTGCCAGCGGCAATGCCATGGCGCCCGATTGGCCGTTGATGTTCCGCGCCACGGTCAGGTAGTCGGCCAGCGACTTCGCGGCCAGCAGGTCTCTGGCATCGCCATCATGTTGCTGCTGGAACGCGCCAGTATCCTCGCCAAAGGTCTTGAGCAGGCTGATCTGCGACTGGAAGGTCTGCAGCAGCGCCGCGCCAATATAGGGCATCGCTTGCGCCTGGTCGGCGACCAATTGCACGGTCTGGCCGAGGATGACCCCCTGCAGCCGCGTATAGCGATCGGCGGTGGCGGCATCGCGGAAGACCATCAGATCTTGTTGGTACTCCGCCTGCGCGGAAGAGGTATCGACGCCCACCTGCTGCAAAGTCTTCAGCATGGTGCGGAAGTTCGACAGCTGCTGGTACGCCGGCCACATGGTGCGCAACGCCTGCGCCTGCGCCATGCTCTCATCGGAGACCTTGGCGAAGTCATTGGCGGTCTTCGCGCTCGCCAGATCTTGCTGCGCTTGAGTCAGGCGCGTCTGGTAGGCACTGACCTCGATGAAGCCCTGCGCCTTCCGCTCATCGAGCGCGGCGGAGAAGGCCGCCACATTGGCGGTCGCCGCCTGCTGCAGCACCTGCACGCTCTGCTGCTCGGTGCCGAGCAACTGGCTGTAGAGCAGGGCATAGTTTGAGGCGGCATCGTGGTAGTTATAGGTCCAGCCACCCTGGCCCGCGGCGACTTTGGTCTCCTGGGCCTCGATCGGCTTGAGCATCGAGTCCGGGATGCCAATCTGCCGCGCATGCTGGATCTCACCATCCAACTGCGATTTGTTGTGTTGGGCCAGCGCCTGGTCGGTGCTCGATCCGCAGGAGGAAAGCACCATGACCCCGACAATCAGCAGCGAAGCGCCAGTCCACCAGCGCAGGCGACCGCGTCGCAATTGTGCGCGGAACTTCCTTAACACACCCACACCTCCTGATGTGCGCCTGACTCGCCTGGTTCAACATCAAGTCGACACGAATTCGAGGACATGCGACGTCCTCATGTGTGACCACATCTTCTTTTGTGACGAAAGCTGGCAGGTCTGAGTAACCTGATCCGCCGCAACGCACTTCCCAAAGTATACTGTCGGGTTCTCAAAAGGGCAATAGCGACTTGCCCACCTGCCCACTGGTCCTACCGCCGCGCTGTGGGTTTCGCGGCCAGCCCCCCCATGATATACTCGGCGCCAGACGAGTACCAGTCAAGAACACCCCGGCAAGGAGGGCACCACGGCATGGCCGACACGGCGGAGACAGCGGACACCAGCCAGCCGCGTGGCGAGCGCGCCCGATTGCTGGGCCTATCCGCGGTCCTGGCGGCCCAGTTGGCCCGCGCCGCACGCCTGGCCGCCGCGCGCCCGTGGGCGCTGCCCCTGCTGGCGGCGGGGCTGGGCATCGCGCTGCGGGTCTGGCTGGTGCTCCACACGCACGCCATGATCGACGGCGATGAAGCGATGGTCGGCATTCAGGCCGAGCACATCCTCCACGGCCAGTTCCCGATCTACTATTACGGCCAGGCCTACATGGGCGTGCTCGAAGCCTACCTGATCGCCCCCGTGATCGCGATACTCGGCCCCACCACCTGGGCGTTGCGCCTGGTACCCATCGCGCTCTCGCCACTGCTCGTCTATCTCACCTACCGCCTGGCCCGCGCACTGCTGCCGGCCAGTGCCCCCACCAGCCCGCTCCTGGCCGGATTGGCCGCGCTGGTGGCCGGCATTCCGCCGCTGTATGCCGCTGTCGCGGAGTTGCGCGCCTGG
>DASYGC010000298.1:0-4008 GCA_036000225.1 Ktedonobacterales bacterium
GGCGCAGCCGCGTCGCGAATCCTCCCGGCGTTCCCATCCATCCCCTCCGCGCCCCAAGGCGATCTCCCGCGCTCGCGGCCAACAACCCCGCAGCGCCGTGCCCAGTGTACGGCGCGCACGCCACAACGTCAAGCGCCACGAACGACGCCTGAGAAGCTGGTTGCTATTGTAGCGGGGTTCTGCCATAATCGGGGGCAGTCTGGCCGCTGCGTGCAGCCATTCTACATCAGATCAATCGTCGGCCGTGCGGCGGACAGCGAGATGAGGAGTGGGGCGGGACGCGCACTGAAGTTACGCTGCTCATTCGGTTCCGCCAGGGGTGTTCAGGAGGCGGACGCCGGCGGCACGCGCACGCTGAGCGCCGCCTCTCCGCGTTGATCCTTGTTGGAGCACGCCATGCCAGCAAGCCCCCTCCCCGCCTGGGATTGCGCGTTGGGGCACAGCATCTGCGCCACGCTGGAGACCGCCATCGCGCGCGAGTGGCTGGCCACCAACGGGCTGGGTGGCTACGCGGCGGGCACACTGGCCGGTGCCACCACGCGCCGCTACCACGGCCTGCTCGTCGCCGCGCTGCGCCCGCCGGTGGCGCGCACGGTGCTGGTGACCAAAGTGGACGAGACGGTGACGCTCGCCGCTGGCGCGACGGTCGCGCTGGGCGCCAACGAGTATGCCGACGGCACCATCACCCCCACTGGCTACGTCTACCTGGACGAGTTCGCGCTGGAAGATAGCGTCGTGCGCTTGCGCTACCGCCTGCCCGGCGATCTCACGCTGGAGAAGCGCATCTGGATGGAGCACCGCCACAACACGACCTACGTGCGCTACCACCTGCTCGCGCCATCACCGCTGCCCTGCCAGCCGCCCACCACCGTGACACTCGCGCTCAGCCCGTTCTGCGTCGCGCGCGACTACCACTCGCACCAGCATGGCAACCCCGACTGGCGCTTCCTGGTGGAGGTCGAGCCGGGCGGCTGCCGCGTGCGCGCCAACGCCGCCGCGCCCGTCTGCCGCCTCAACGCCGGACCCGCCGCGACATTCAACGCGACCGGCGTCTGGTACTGGCACGTGCTGCATCGTGTCGAGCGCGAGCGCGGGCTGGACGACGAGGAGGATGTCTACCAGCCCGGTACGTTCAGCGTGCGGCTGGCCCCTGGCGCGACGTTGACGCTGGTGGCCAGCGCCGATGAGGATTTGGGCGCGGGCTTCGGCGGGCCCGCGCATGAGGCCACTGGCGCCGCTGCCCTGCAACGCGAGCGGGCACGCGCCGCCGACCTGCTGGCGCGCGCGAGCCAGGCGCTCGCGCCAGCCGCTGGTGCGACACTGGTGACGACCACAGCAGCGGAGATCGTCAGTGGCATGTCGCCGATCGAGGCCGCCGCGCCGCTGGCGCCGATCCTGGGGCGGCTGGCGCTGGCCGCCGATCAGTTCCTCGTCGCGCGCACGCTGCCCGCGAGCGCGCGGGCCGAGGGCGAGACGGCCATGCCCGCCACCGGCCAACCCGCGGCGAGCGATCACTCCATGGCGGACCCGCACCATACGGCGGGCCTGACGGTGATCGCTGGCTATCCCTGGTTCACCGACTGGGGCCGCGACACCATGATCGCCCTGGCCGGGCTGACGCTGCCCACCGGGCGCGCTGAGGAGGCGCGCCTGCTGCTGCGCACCTTCGCGCGTCTGCTGGATCGCGGGATGCTGCCCAACCGCTTCCCCGACAGCGGCGCCCCGCTGAGCGATGCCGACTACAACACCGCCGATGCCACCCTGTGGCTCTTCGTCGCGCTCGACCGCTATCTCACCGCTACCGGCGACGCCGCGCTGCTGGCCGAGCTGTGGCCGGGGCTGGCCAGCGTGGTGGACTGGCACCAGCGGGGCACGCGCTTCGGCATCGGCGTGGACCCGCGCGATGGCCTGCTGCGCGCCGGTGCGCCGGGGGTGCAGCTCACCTGGATGGATGCCAAAGAGGATGACTGGGTGGTGACGCCCCGGCGCGGCAAGCCGGTGGAGATCAACGGCCTGTGGCACCACGCGCTGGCGCTGATGGAGCGCTGGGCGCCGCAAGGCGGCCAGTCACCTGAGCCGTACCGCCAGGCGCGCGAGCGCGCGGGCGCGGCGTTCGCGGCGCGCTTCTGGAACGCCGCCGGCGGCTATCTCTACGATGTGGTGGATGTGGACGGCGTGGATGACGCGAGCGACGCCGCGCTGCGCCCCAATCAGCTGATCGCGCTGGCGCTGCCCCACTGCCCGCTCGACGCTGACCGCGCGCTCCTGGCGCTCGCCGCGGTCGAAAGCGCCCTGCTGACGCCGCTGGGCCTGCGCACCCTGGCGCCCAGCGATCCCGCCTTTCTCGGCGCCTACCGCGGCGACCAGCGGGCCCGCGACGCCGCCTACCACCAGGGCACCGTCTGGCCCTGGCTGATCGGTCCCTACCTGGATGCGCGCCGCCGCCTGGCCGCCGATCCCCAGCACGAGGCCACCGCGCGTGCGCGCCTGCTCGCCGCGTTCCGCGATCACCTGCTCGATGCGGGTCTGGGCAGCATCAGCGAGATCGCCGAGGGCACGCCGCCGTTTCGCCCCGTTGGCTGTTTCGCCCAGGCGTGGAGCGTCGCCGAGCTGCTGCGCGGCTGGTCAACCCTTGACTATTCTCATTGATGATTTTATAATCATTTTTGAGATCGTTCGCGGATGGGGAGGCTGTGCCGTATGCCGACCAGCAAAGCCGATCTGCTCTTTCATCCGGTGCGCCTGCGCGTCATCGTGGCGCTGGCGCGCGGGCGGCGCATGACCGCGCAACAACTGGCCGAGGCGCTGGGGAATGTGCCCCAGCCGACGCTCTACCGCCACCTGAACAAGCTGCTCAAGGGCGGCTTTCTGACGGTGGTGGAAGAGCGCCCGGTGCGTGGGACGGTCGAGCGTGTCTACGCCCTGCCCGCCGTCTCGATGGTGACCCTCAGCGCCCAGGATGCCGCCGCGGCCACCCCGGACGACTGGATGCGCTACTTCACGACCTTCGTCGCGGGTCTACTGGGCGACTTTGGCCGCTATCTGGAACGCGACACGATCGATTTGCGCGCGGATGGCGTCGGCTTCCGCCAGGTGGTGATGTATCTCAACGACGAGGAGTTCGCGCGGTTCACCGCGACGCTCAATCCGGCGTTCCTGGCGGCGCTCGCCCGGCCACCCGCGCCCGGGCGCAAGCGCCGCGTCTTCACGACGGTGGTGATGCCAGTGGACGACCCGCCCGGTGCCCCCCCGCCACCGCCGCCCTCGCCCTCGCCTACGACATAGGCGTGCGGCTCTGCGCCAACGTGCACTGGTAGCTCGCCAGGAGCGTCCTGGTACCCAGAGAAACGAGCGTGCAACGATGACCACATCGAATCAGTCCGCCGCGAGTGCGGCGAATGCCCAACCCGTGCTACGCAATATCCTGATCGCGACTCCATTCACCCTGGCCGTGCCGGTGGGCTACGGCCTCTGGTTTCACCTCCAGGGTATCCCACTGGCCTGGCCGGCTCTGGGCGTTGGCACCGCCGGCTGGGTAATCGCGTTGATCCTGCGCAACCCCATCGCGCTGATCGCCCGGGCGACCCTCAAATCGTGGGAGCGCGTGCAGCCATGGGTGGTGGCGGCGTCAGGTCCCTGTGAGGAGGGGGTGCGCGTCGCCGCCGTTCTGCTCTTCGGCCGCGGCTTCACGAGCGCACTCTCCATCGGTCTGGGCTGGGCGGCCATCGAGGTGGTCTACTCGATCGTCAACGGCCTCGCGGTCGTCTCACTCACCCGCCGCACCGATGCGAAAGCACGTCAGGCGCTGCAAATGTTGAATGACCAGGGGCTCGGCGGCATCTTCGGCCCGATGGCGCCGTTCTGGGGCATCGTCGAGCGCATCTTCGTCAGCGGCCTCCACATCGGCTTCACGCTGCTGTTGGCCTGGCAGCCCTGGCTCGTGCTGGTCACGATCCCACTGCACAGTGGCCTCAACTTCACCTACCTGCGTCTGGCGCGGCGCTCAGT
>DASYGC010000299.1:0-2836 GCA_036000225.1 Ktedonobacterales bacterium
CACCTCCAGCAGGCTCGCCAACCGTTGCCCCAGCGTGCGCGCGTCTTCGCCGCGCAGGCTGCCGCGCACCAGCGCGTCGTAGACCACGCGCGGCGTATCGCGTTCCACCGCGCCCGCCGCGCGCCGCGCCGCGATCAGCCCACCGACCTCGCGCTCGATTTCGCCCGCCGCCATGCCCCACGGCAGCACCAACACCGGCAGCGTCAGCGTCGTCGCCAGCGCGAGCTCCTCCTCCGTCAAGGGCGCAGGCGCACCCTCCAGTGCCGTGGGAACGGCCTCCGGCGCACCCTCCGCGCGTACCGTGGGAACGGCGTCCGCCGCACCCTCCTGCCACTGCGTAGGGGCGTACGGATGTACGCCCTCTGGCGGCGCTGTGCCAGGCGCCGCCGCCTCTGGATCCCCGCGCCGCGGAGGAGGGGGGGTAGGGGGAGAGGTCACCACCAGCGCCGCCACGCCCTGCCCGCTCAGTTCCTGGATCAACCGCCCCAGCGTCAGCGATTCATCGCTCGCGCGCGCCGCGCGCAGCGTCGCCAGCGAAATCACCGCCAGTTCGCCACCGCGTAGCGGCTCAAAAGCCGGCGACCGGGCGCGCATCACGCTCACGCGTGTCACCGCCCGGTCGAGTCCCGTCTCGCCCGCGATCAGCCGCGCTCCTCGCGGTGCGAGCAGCCCCAGCACCGCGCGCGCCGTCACCGCGCTCACTCGCTTGCCTTCCGCCTCAGGACGCGGCTCTCGCTGCCGATGGTCTGCCTATGGTCGCGGTGTCGTCGGGCGTGGCGTGCGCGCCGTCACGGGCTGCGCATGGGTGCCCGAAGCCGCGCGTGCCGCGATGGTACGCGCGTGCGCCAACGCGACTGCCTTATCCTTGGCCTTGTGTTCCCGCTTCAGATGTTTGTGCCATGCCACCCGTTTGGTCTTATTCACTCTTCCATCTCTCCTGAATCGTTTTCCTCGAACTCACTCTCCGCCAGATCCTCGGTGGATTCATCGCCCTCGGCGTATTCCGCCTCGTCGTCGCCACTCTCATCGTCATCGTCGCCGCGTTCGTAGCGCAGGACGCTGTCCTTGATGTAGGGGCGCACCAGGTCACCGCCGCCCGCCCGCGGCGGGAAGCTCACCCGGCCCAGTTGGCTCGGATGCTGGAAGGTTTCGCGAATGATGATCCGCACCGCCCCATTGCTCAGGTCTGTGATGCCCGCGGCGTACTGATTGCCGCCCTCCATGAACTTCATCAGCCGGTTGGCCACCCGTGGTTCGATCCGTCCCACCGTTTCGCCCGCGGCATTGCGCACCAGCAGCGCGCGCCCGTGCACATGCAGATACACCTGGTCGCCCGCCGTCAGCCGCGCGCGCACCTCAGGGGGGGCCGTATCCAGCAGATTGCTGAAGCCCGTCTTGCCCGTTTCCTCGATGAACAGCCGCGGATCGATCCGCTCCGCCGGCCGGGCCGCGGAGAGATCATCGCTCAGCAGCGAGAGGCGCTCCAGATTCTTGCGCGCGATGCTGTTGTTGGGATCGAGCGCCAGGGCCTCGGAATACGCCTTCTTTGCCTCCGTGTAGCTGCCCGTCTCGCTCAGCGCCTTGCCCAGCCGGTTCAGCGCGCTCGAATCCTTGGGGGTGGTTTCCAGGAGCTGGCGATTCACCGCGACCGCCTCTTCCCAGTGGCTGTCGAGCGCCAGCTGGATCGCCTGATCCGTCAACTGACGGCGGATGCGCGCGCGCTCCTCGGGCTGGTATGTTGCCTGGGTCATTCCCTACTTCCTCTCTGACTCTCCGCTCCTTCTGGCGGGAGTCTTTCGCTCTGCGCTCGCTAGGCGCGCGCCGCCAGGCTGCCCTGCAGCGACCACGCGGTGGCGCGCTCGATGGCCACGGGCACCACGTCGCCCACGTGGAGCGATGTCGTCGTCGTCACAGATGGCCCCAGGACGGCGGTCGCCGCGTGCGCGTCAACGCCCGCCATCCGCTGCCGGTGGCCGGCGGCTCCAACCTCCCGCGAGGGCCGGCTCGCGGGAAAAAAGACCAGCTTGTTCGTGCGTGTGCGACCCTTCCACAGATGACGAGTGTCCTGGACCAGATGTTCCTCGACCAGGACAGCTTCCACACGTCCCACGTAGGACGCATTGATCTCGCGCGCGATGCGCTCCTGGATCTCCTCGACGGCATGCAGCCGCTGCTTCTTCAGCGCCAGCGGCACATCATCTTGCCATTTGTATGCCAGCGTTCCCGGCCGTGGTGAATAGGCGGCCACGTGCACTACATCGAAGCGCACCGCGGCGAGCAACTCCAGCGTCCGCTGGAACTCCGCCTCGGTTTCGCCACAGAACCCTACAATGATATCCGTCGAAAGTGACACTTCCGGCCACCACGCGCGCAGCCGCTCGATCAGCGCGCGATACTCGGCCAGCGTGTAGCCCCGGCGCATGCGCGCCAGCATGCCTTCATCACCATGTTGCACGGGAATATTGACGTGTTCGCACACCTTTGGTAACGCCGCCATCTGATGGATCAGTTTGTCGGTGAAGTGGCGCGGATACGATGTCATGAAGCGGAGGCGCTCCAACCCGTCGATCGCGCTCAGCGCCGCCATCAGATCGGCCAGATCGGCTTGCTGCTCGGGCAGGTCCAGGCCATAGGCCTCTACCGTCTGGCCCAGCAGCGTCAGCTCGCGCGCGCCGCTGGCCACCAGATCGCGCGCCTCGCTCAGCAGCTCTGGCAGCGGGCGGCTGCGTTCGCGTCCGCGACGTGACGGCACGATACAGTATGCGCAGACCTTATTGCAGCCTAGAATCACCGGCAGCCACGCGGTCGGGCCCTGCGCCGCCGCGCTGGTGCCCGT
>DASYGC010000300.1:0-1577 GCA_036000225.1 Ktedonobacterales bacterium
CCTCGCTACTTCCGAATGGTCGCCAACTCGGAACCACCGAACAGCAAACCCTGCATCTACCCGGGCAGCTCCGCCTTATCCCGCGCCAGCGCTACCTCGCGCCCAGGCACACTCTGCGCAGCCACCGCCGACGGCGCAACCGCCTTCGGCAGATCGCTCAGCGGAGCCAGATGCTTGGTATTCCAGTAGGTGTACTGGATGCGGTGCACCACGGTGATGGTCGACAGCACCGCCAGCACCCACAGCACCGGCGCCATCACGCCCCAGTGCTGGAACAGCGCTCCCAGGATCACCAGCACAATGCGTTCCGGCCGCTCCATGAACCCCACTTTGCAGGAGCCGATCAGGGCTTCGGCCCGCGCCCGCGTGTAGCTGACCATCAGCGACGTCACCATCACGAATGCTGTCAGCACCACGTACCGGAAATGATTGATGCGCGCGTAATACACCAGCACGCCAAAGAACAGCACCACGTCGGAGTAGCGGTCGATCACCGAGTCGAAGAATGCCCCGAAAACCGTCACCTGGTTGGTGCGCCGCGCCACCCGGCCGTCCACCATGTCGAAGATGCCCGCGCCGATGATCACCAGCGCGCCGTAGGCGAACATCCGCCCGGAATTGGTCGCATCGGCGTGGCCGAAAAAGAACGCGGCCACGATGTTGATGATCAGGCCGATGAAGGTCAGCACATTGGGAGAAATACGAGTCAGCGCCAGACCATGCACGATCTTGTCCAACAGCCAGCCGCATGCGCGGCCAAACCCACCAGTCCAGGTCATCGCCTTACGTCCGTTCCTCTCTGCTACTTCTCGGCGGCCGCCGCGTCCGCTTCGTCCGCGGCCTCGTCGTGAATGGTGGTCAGTTTCAAAATTTCCAGTTCGCGTTTCCCGTTCGGGGTCACAATGGTAGCCACATCGCCCACGCGCTTGCCCACAATACCGCGCCCGATCGGCGACGTCGTCGAAATCAGCCCCTTGGTCACGTCCGACTCCTCGCTCGTCACCAGCCGGTACTCGATCTCTTCTTCCTTGTGCGAGTCGTACACCACCACGGTCGAGCCAAATCCTGCCTTATCGCGAGGAATATTCGCCAGGTTCACCAGGGAAAGCTCCGCCATCCGCCGTTTGAGCTGTCCCAGCCGCGCATTCACAAATTCCTGGCGCTGCTTGGCCATGTGATACTCGGCGTTCTCTGAGAGGTCGCCCATGGCGACCGCCTTCTTGATCTCAGCCGGAAGCTCGTGAGCAAGTTCATGCTCAAGCGTGGCAATTTCCTTCTGAAGCTGGCTTTTTATATGATCGGGCATCCATGGTCCGTGGGCGGGGAGCGCGCGTTTGGCTCAAGCCGCGAGAGTGACGATCCAGAATCTCAATTATACCCGGGGTTGAGCGCGCCGGTGGGAGCCGCCGTCGCGTGGCCCGCTCCCTCCGAAAGGAAGGACCCGAATGCCCGTTGGGATCAATCGGCGGAGGCGAGTTGCGATGCGGCAGGCTCGGCGGCGAGTTCGCACGCCGCCTCAATTTCGCGCGGCTGCTCTTCGCCGCGGAGCACGCGAAGAGCGCCTTCAGCCAGCGCCC
>DASYGC010000301.1:0-1603 GCA_036000225.1 Ktedonobacterales bacterium
GGAGGCGCTGGAGCGCTCCCGCGCACTCATCAGTCGGCTGCTACGCGCCGCCGGCATCGTCGATCACCCAGCGGGGCCTGAATAGTGACTCGGCGGCGCCCTTCGCGGGCACCGTGAGGAGGTACAGTCATGCGCAATCCAACAGCGAGTGGCAATGGCTCCGTGAGCGTCACGCTGCGGGCCCGGCCGGAACGCCGGCTGATTCGCACCAACGGCAGTATGCGCCACGTGGACTTTCACTTCAGGTGGGGCAGCCACTCAGCAGTGACCAGCGGGAGCGGCTGCCGGTGAGTCTGGCGTTGGTGCTGGACCGCAGCGGCTCGATGCAGGGCGAGAAGCTGCGCATGGCGATGCGGCCAAGCTGGAAGCCGTGCGGCTGAGCCGGCAGGGTGATCTGGCGGGTGCGCGGCGCACGCTGCAGGGGGTATCGGGACGCATCGCGGAATACGCGGGAAAGGATGACGCGCTGCGACAGGAGGTGCGCGAACTAGAGGCGCTCTACACCAATCTGAAGGTGGCGCCCTTCGCGCCGGCGATGGCCAAGGAACTGCGCTACCAATCGCAGACGCGTGCGACGGGCAAGTGCGATAAGCGTGATGGGCCGTAGCCTTGGCACATATTTTGCGGCAATGAGGCGGCAGTTGCGCACCGGGGGCCGGTGCGAAAGGGAGGTCGTGAGCATGCCAGCAACACTACAGGGGACAGGTCGCACGGCGGCACAGGCCGTGATGGACCGGTTGCGCCAGATCGAGATCGGCGCCGTCACCACGCACGAACGCGTGGCCATTTTTCCGATCTTCGCGGCGGCGGGCGGTGGCGTCAGCGCGCTCGAATATCGCACGCTGGCCGAAGCGCTGGCCGATGGGTCGGTGCGAGTGGCCGAGCGGGAGCAGGCATCGGTGCCCGAACTGGTGCTCCAGAACACGGGCACGACGATGGTGCTGATTCTGGATGGCGAGGAGATCGTCGGGGGACGGCAGAATCGCGTCGTCAACGCGTCGTTCCTGGTACCGGCGCATATGACGACGCCACTGCCGGTCACCTGCGTGGAGCATGGTCGCTGGCACGATACGTCGCCGGTCTTCAGCTCGGGCGAGGCCAGCAATATGTCGATGCGCTCGATGAAGCACGCGCAGGTGACCGCCAGCCTGCGCACCAGTGGGCGGCACCTCAGCGACCAGGGAGCGATCTGGGACAGTGTGGCGCACACGTCGGACCTGAACCGCACGAGTTCGCCCAGTGGGGCGATGCACGATGTCTATCGCTCGCGCGCGTCGGATATCTCCAGCTATCAGCAGGCGTTCCCCTATGTGGCGGGAGCGCTGGGTTTGCTGGTGGCGCTCAACGGCCAGGTGGTGGGCGCCGATCTCTTCGATCAGGCGCGCACGGCGGAGCAGGTGTGGCCGAAGCTGGTGCGCAGCTATGCGCTGGATGCGCTGACAGGCGAGCCGGGCGCGGCGATCGAACGTGAGGACGCGGAACGGCTGCTGGAGGCGGCGCGCAACGCGCGCTACGAGGTGTTCCCGTCACTGGCGCTGGGCGAGGATGTGCGCTTCGAGAGCGACGCGGTGATCGGCGGCGGACTGGTCTACCAGGACCTGCC
>DASYGC010000302.1:0-1662 GCA_036000225.1 Ktedonobacterales bacterium
GCCGATCTCGCTGGAACTACCAGTGGGTGAGGATGAAGAGCAGGAACTGGGCGATGTCCTCGCCGATGAGGCCAGCACCTCGCCGGAAGAGGCGGCCACCGTACGCACGATGAAGCAAGAAGTCCAGGAGGTCCTGGAGGACGTGCTGACCTCACGCGAGCGGCTGGTGCTGCAACTGCGCTTCGGGCTGGGCAATGGCCATACCTATCCGCTGGAGCAGGTGGGACGCCAGTTGGGCATCACCCGCGAGCGGGTACGCCAGATCGAGGCGGGCGCGCTGGCCAAACTGCGCCAGCCCAAGGTGCTCGACCGCCTGCGCAGCTAGTTGGCGCGTTTTGACCATCCTTTTCAAGCCCGATCGCTCCGGTGGTCGGGCTTGAACGCGTCGGTGCGCCATGCGCTATCACTCGCCACTGGTCACGCGGGTGAGCCATACGATATCGCCCACCTGGATCGTGCCTGGCGCTTCCACCGCGCCATAGATGCCAGCGCACTCAGCGCGCATCTGGACCACCGCGCGCAGCACGGCGGGATTCTGTTGCGCGGTTTCGGGATCGAGATTGACCATCATACAACGGACGTCTTTGCGATTGGCGCGCACCCGCGCGGAGTCGGCGCGCTCGCCAAAGCACGCTAGCCCATCCGCCCACTCATCTTCGGTGCCCTTCGCGCCGGGCAGTAGCTCCACCACGATGTTCGGGCGGAAGCGCACCGGATCGAGCTCCTCGCCAACGCGATCGCTCAGCGTGTTCAGCGTCGTCGTGCTGATGATGGAGATGCCAGCGCTATCGTGGGCCCCGCGGCTGATCTGTAGCAGGTGAATCGGACCGGGAGCGCGATAGCGCCCGGCCAGGTCCTCCAGCAGCGCGGCGCTGGTCACCGGCAACTCGCGGCCATCCGTCAGACGCACCACCACCGCCGACTCACGCGGGCGCGCCGGATCCACGAAGCGGGGCGTGTAGCGCACCATCTGTGGCACCTGCCGCGCGGTCAGCCAGGGAAAGCCGGAGGCATCGTCCCCGCGCACGAAGGCGTAGCGCCGGTCGCCCGCGACACCATGCCAGGAGACCGCCGTCGCCTCGATGCGCTCGCCGCGCATCGACTTCACCGGGTAGCGATACAGCGCCACCACCCGCGCGACGGCGACGCCGGTCTGCTCCACCTGCTCGATAGGCACCAGATGCCCTCCACTTCACGCTCATGCATGTGTTAGCCCGCGCGCCTGATCTCGGCGGTCCCGCCATCTCCTGGCCAGCGCAGAATGACCACTTCCTCGCGCAATTGCGCGCGCGTCGCGGTTGCCAGCCGTGTGCGAAAGAGATCAATGCCAACTAGCTCATAGCCGAGTGACTTCCCGATGTCCGCCAGGATTTGTCCTGTAGGTATCATCACCCGCAGGTAGGACGCCTGGTCGCCTACCACGTAGGCCACACGCGCGCCCGGCCGCAGGATCGTGCGCAACTGGGCCAGATGCCGCGCCATACCGCCGAAATATAGCCTGGTCACTCGGGCGTACAGGCGCTCGAAGCCCGAAGTCTTGCCCAGTTCGATGCGGCGCGCTTCGATCGCGCCGGCAATACGCTGGATCTCAGGGTGGTTGGCTACCCACTGGTCATCCTCATCGCCCTTGTAGACATTGCGGGTATTGGAGCGTAGGAGCCC
>DASYGC010000303.1:0-7691 GCA_036000225.1 Ktedonobacterales bacterium
ACGGTCCTAAACATCTTCGGTTACCCAGGTCGCGGTTCGCTTCTCGAGAAACGCCCGGATGCCTTCCTGCCCTTCGGGGCTTACGCGCAGACTGGCGATCGTCTGCGTGGTGATCGTGCGCGCTTCGTCACGTGGCACGCGCGACACAATACGTGCCACCAGCTTGGCCGCACGTACAGCGGCAGGACTGTTCTTGCCGATTTCCGCCAGTGTTTCGTGCACAGCGGCATCCAGTTCGGCGGCGGGAACCATGCGATGAATCAGACCGATGGCCAGTGCGCGGGGAGCGCTGAAGCGTTCCGCCGTAGTGAACAGCGCGCGGGCGTTGGTCTCGCCGATCTTGGCCACGGCGAAGGGAGAGATGACGGCTGGCGCGATGCCCAACCTGGCTTCGGTGAAGCCAAAACGCGTGTCTTCGTCGGCGATGGCGATGTCGCAGACCGCGACCAGGCCCGCGCCACCGCCCAGCGCGGCGCCGTGAATCCGGCCAATGATCGGGCAAGGACACGCATCCATGATCTCGAGCATGCCAGCCATGCGCTGCGCATCGGCCAGATTGTCGTCGCGCGTGAAATCGAGACTGGAGCGCATCCAGTTCAGGTCCGCGCCCGCGCAAAAACTACGGCCTTCACCCTGCAAGACCGCCACCCGGACGCTCTCATCAGCGGAAATGCGGGTGAACGCGTCGTATAGCTCCCCAATCAGCCGCGCGTTGAACGCATTATGCACTTCCGGTCGGGCCAACGTGACGATGGCTGTGGCGCCACGCCGATCGACATGCAGATGCTGATAGCTACCGGGCTCGAGGGCAACTGGAAATTCGTGGTCGGGCATTTCCTGGCATCTCCTCGCAAAGGATGGGTTGCCGCGTGCGCCTGCACTCTCTGTCGTTCGTGCCCCCACCCCAACGCACAAGTGACAGTGTGCTCGAGTCAGCCGCGAATCCCTGTACGCGCGAACGCGATGGGCCAGAAGTTGGTATGGGTATCGAACGGGTCCAGATGCTCGCGGCGCTTGAGAAATCCTACTGCCGCATACGTGAATGGAGTCGCGACCACTTCATACAACACTTTGATGGTCCACTGGGTCAGGATCAATGGCACCAACTGGCTGAGCGGGCTGCGCGCGCCAAGGCCGAACGCGAGGCTGATGAAGATGACGCTATCGATGCCCTCACCAACGAATGTCGAGCCAATGGTGCGAGTCCACAGCCATCGGCCGTTGGTGGCAATCTTCATTTTGGCCAGCACATAGGCATTGACGAACTCGCCCACCAAATAGGCGCAGAAGGAGGCAGCCAGTAAAATGGGGCTAAATCCAAGAATCGTGGCGAACGCTGGCTGTTTCGACTGCCAGAAGGGCGCGGCGGGCGCGGCAAGCGCGACATAAATGGCGATCACCGCGAGCAGGTTGCAGCCAAAACCCAGCCAGATAACTCGGCGGGCGGCGGAGAAGCCGTATACCTCGGTCAGCACATCGCCAAACAGGTAGTTCAGCGGAAAGATGACGATGCCCGCGGGAACGATGAGGCCGCCGGGGAGCGTGAGAATCTTGACGGCAATGATGTTGGCGACGATCAGACAGGTGACGAACACGGCAGCCAGCCCCACATACCAGCCCGAATAGACTGGTGTGGCAGGGTTGGCACCTGGTCGAGCGGCGGTGATCTGCTCCACGATGGCTAACTCCAGTTGCATTCATCGCAGCTTTCGCGCTGCACAGGCGCGCGCGTGCGAGCGTCGCGTGCGACGCCGGTTTGAGTATAGCAGGGGGCGCGGGCACGCGTCGAGCGACCAACGTGCCGCTGTGCGATCGTAAAGCTGACGCATTGCGGAACATGGTGAACGAATGGCTGTTGTGCCGCGACTAACTGATGGCAGCACCGCTGATGGCGTGATGCCAGACGCGCGTGTTGTCAGCGCAAGCTCGACGTGGCATAGTAGTCGCGAAGGGCTAGAGTCGGGCGACGATTCCGCACGAAAGGCATTATGATGGCTGGGGATGCGCGGTTCGCACAGGCGGTGGAGACGACGATCAGTACGTACGACCGCATTGCCGCGACGTACGGGGAACGCAACGAAGAGATGGCGGCATTCTGGATCGAGGGAGTGTCACGTTTTCTGGACCTGTTGCGAGTCACCGACGAGTTGGCACTACTTCCTGGAGGCGCAGTGCTTCCCGAAGATGACCTGGGCGAATTCGTGAAGATGGATCCTGTGCTCGATGCCGGTTGTGGCACAGGACGTGACGCGCGAGCACTGGCAGCAGAGGGAGTACCGGTACTCGCAGTAGATCTGTCCCAGGGGATGCTCGATGAGGCACGCGAACGGACCGCGCGGCGACTGCCGCGCGGAGCAATACACTACGCGCTCATGGACCTGCGGCGACTCGATCTGCCCGATGCATGCTGTCGCGGGGTGTGGTGTTCCGCATCGTTGCTGCATGTGCCCAAACATATCGCCCCGCGCGCGATGACCGAACTGGCTCGGGTAGCGCGACCGGGCGCACCCCTTGCGATCTTCTTGAAGCTGGCGGGGCGTACGCCAGAACAACATTTTCAGCCGTATGATGAGACCGCACCCACAACAAAGCGCTTCTTTGCGTATTACACGGTGGAGGAGGCTGAGCGCCTCGTTGGCGCGGCTGGTTTCCACGTTCGCGACATCTCGCGGACCCCCGATACGCGACGGGAGGGTGCACCTGATTGGGTTCGTCTGCTCGCTACGCGCTAACGCCCAAATATCCGGTCGGGCCCTCAGCGGGTGTCGGTTGGCGCACGGCATGAACCCGCATCCGTGGTTCCACTTCGTCCAGTCTAGGGCAGCGGAGCGTGTCATACAGTACAATGTGGATGCGGCGTGGAATGACCCAGGCTAATGAGAAACCGCGAATGCCGCATCGTGGTTGTTTGCTCAGTTGGAAACTGAAATGCGAAAGGATCGAGTATGGCTGGTGCCAATGGTCCGGTGCGGTATCTCTTTTTGCGGCGCGAGGGGCCCGCGGCAAGCGGAACTCAAGAGAGCTGGCCGCCGCCTCGGGAGCAACTTGGCGGCGACGATCTCATCTGTGGCGCGGTCCAACTCAGTGCTGCTGAGGACGGATGGAGTGCTGTGCCGTTGGACCGAACACCGGTTGCCGACGAGATTCCTGACGGAGCACTGGTCCTGACCAGGGATACTGAGCTCGGATTCACGAGCGGGCGGCCAGAGTCCATGGCGCTCGTCATGGGTATGCGGGTTGAGGACCTCACTGCGGGAGCGCCAGCGCATGTGACGCACGTTTTGGTAGCCACCCGCGATAGCGCTGGAGCGGCGCGGCGTGGATCACACCCTGTCGCTGTACCAGCGGAGCTGATTGTAGTGACAAACTACGTGGAGCGCGGCGGGCGGACCGAAGCATCCCTGGATCTGCGCCTGGCGCCGGGCGAACTTACGCAATATTCCCCCTGGATGCCAGACGCCGCGATACGGTCACTGGCGGAGGAGGCCGTTGATCGCGCGGTACTCTCACCGCGCGCCCGTCACACCATAACCCTCGAAGTACACAGCGGTCGAGTTTCGCTCTATGGACGCGTAGAGATCGCCAGTCATTCTGATGCCGCCATCCACGAACTGGAGCAAACGCCAGGTGTCGTGGATGTCGCCAACTATCTCCTCATCGATGAATCGCTGCAGGATGCGGTTGAGCAGGCTCTCGCCGAAAAAGGCATCACTGGTGTTCGGGCACTGGCTGAGCACGGATTGATTAGCCTCCATGGCGAGGCGCCTGACAGTCAAACGCGCTTCAAGGCACAGGATATCGCCGCCCGCGTGACCGGAGTGCGTGGAGTCGTGAATCGTCTTGAGGTGCGCCAGCAAATTTGAGATACCGCCACCGTCCAAGATGCCATCCAGGCCGCCATCCAGGAGCAGCAAGTGCGCGTTCCTGGGTGGCGGTTTCCACTTGGCGCGAGTGATAAGATGAGAGAATGGGCATACTGGCTCAGGATACGGCGCCACACCAGGCGGCCACACGCGAGGTAGAAGGCACACGATGGAAGAATTCATCGCGCGCAACCTGTTGCAAGTCGATGAAAGCATGGTCGCTGAAGAGGCGGACGCCGAACTGGGCGCTTTGTTGCTCCGCTATCTACGCCATGGGTACGAGCGGCGTGTCGGCGCCTGGGTGCACGGTGGCCGAGACGAACACGAAACATTGCGGCGTACCTGCCACGCGGCCGAGGTGCTGCATCGGCTCGACCTTGATTCGGATACCGATGGAATGGTGCGCGCGGCCGGCAATTGGCTGATCAATCTCCCGGTGCGGGGTAACATGCTGGCCGGTGACCGTCGCGACATGCACCTTTATCCGAGCCGGTTCAAGACCCTGGCGTATTTGGACCGCTTTGACGATCAAGAGGTGCGACGCGATTTTCAGATGCTGCTGCGCAAGGAGGTAAGCGGTCTAGTACGCAACATGAGCGAGTCTGACATTCTGACCACCTGTATTGTGGTCGATACCCTGCAACAGCTTGATCAGGCCGGTCGGCGCCACGAGGTATGCACCGCTGAGCAATATGGGGCGATGATCCGAGCACTCCGCTTGCAAATGCGTGCCTGGAGACCGCCGAACACCAAGACCAGTGACCGACGAACATCCAGCCGGTGTGAGATTGACAACCCGCGAGACCTGAGCTATGTATTCGGTTTGCTGCTGCATGCCGACCGTGAGAACGTCACGGTGAAGACGGTCACGGAGGTTGTGAGCTTTCTGACAGCGAAAGTGATGGAGGGAACGCGCGCACGTGGCACTGATCTGGCACAGTCGCTTTACGCGGCTCTGCAATTAGCGGAGCACTATCGTGGCGACGAGACCGTACGACTGGCACTCCTGCGCATTTTGGAAGATTTGCGTACCGTCTATTCGATCGGCGAGGCAACCAAGCGCTGGGACGTGATGATTCACACGCTTGTCCTGCGGCTGCTGCTCGCCTATTATGGCGACGCGCCATTTACGCGCGCCGTGGCGGCGCGCTTCCTCTATGCCGCCGAGCAGCGTCGTGACGCACAGCAGGACGTCCTGGAGATGGATCTCAAAGCTATCGTGCGCGAACGAATGGCCGTGCAATTGGGTGGCGTCAAGGAACTGAGCGGAGGCTTCACCGAGGATCGCGTCTATCACGTTCCTTTCAATTATTGGTTCGCAACTCCGGGTACCGACCAGGAGCGACGGGATATACTTGACCGGTCAAGCGCCAATTCACTGATTGTGAAGCAAAGCTCGCGCGACGCGTTTCTGCTGGCGACCGACAATTACAATCAGCTGCCGCCACACGTACGCAGTCTCTTTGTCAGACTACCCACCGAGTCCCAGGTGATCAAATCACGGCAGTCGTCTTCCTACTTTCTCATCATGGAAGACCTGACCGATTTGTTCACCCTGCGCCACCTGTTCAACGAATTTGACCAGCGAGCGATGTCAGAACAACATCGTAAGCTCCTTCAACGCGCCGCCGCAGTGGCGTGCGATGCCGTATTTCGTATGTTCCGGTCAACCAATGCCACGCGCAGCAATTTCCCCGGCACGCAACTCTCACTGCTCTACCTTTCGAAGATCGAAGAAAAGCTGACCCGCGCCGTCGGTCAGGTGCCGTGGCTCAAGAACCCCATACAAGGATTTCGCGTTGGCGAACAGCGTTTCAAGGGACTGGATTACTACCTGGGGCTGATCACCAAGCACGCGAATGTCTTGCAACCGCGGGCGCTCGGTCTGGTGCACGGAGACTTCCATTCGCGCAACATCATGCTGGATCGCGACTGCACACGCTTGAAGTTGATCGATCTCGACAAGATTTCACGTTCCGGAGACTACCTGGCCGATCTGGGTACCCTCATTCAGGACGTGTGCGTGTACCGCCGGGTGTCCGAACCCGAGCGCGATTTCGGTCTGGCGCGCGAAGAGATTGTGTTTGCCGCCAACCCGGCCGCTGAGGCCGGAACGGTCGAGAACGCCGTGCGCTTTCCCGCGCTGGGGCGGTCGGCGACCGTCTGCTTCCAGGAGGAAATACTCGAAGCGGCAGAGCGATTCGCTGAGGACGGGGAGGATGTTGGGTGGAAGCCGCGTTTGTGGTTGGCAACCGCGACCGCACTACTCATGCGGCTAGCGTTTCAGACCGAGATCGAGCCGGCAGCGGTATTGTACGCGGAAGGCGTGCGACTCCTGCACGAGCTTAGCCGGCTGCTGGAACATGGACAACCACTGCCGGGGCTATTTTTCCCGCTGGATTGGCCAGAGTCGCAGATGGCGCGAGCGAGCGGCCCCGCGGAGTTGCCTGAGTGGGCGAAGGCGAACGAGCTGGTGAGGAGCGTGCATCTGGGGCTCCTGAGTCTTGGCCTAACCCCTGAGTACGATCGCACCGCGGTTCGTTACTATGTGGAGGCCGCGGGCGATGGGCCGGTTGCGGCTCTGACGCCCGCGCATCGCGACGCTGTGGCTCGCCTGCTCCTGTATTGCGAGCCGATGGAGAGCGCACTGCCGACGGGGGTACAGGTGCAATTGAACTCCAAACCTGGGGAACGCTTGCGGACGGCCATGCTCTTGAGTGGCACGGCTTCGCCGGAGAGCGTTGTGTCGTTAGCACGGATCGGCCTCGGCGAATCGATAAAGCAAACGAAGCGGCCCGCTATACGGCAACGCGGGTGACCACCGCGCCCAGACGAGCACGGAACGCTTCGTACGCGTTGACCACGTCGATGCGGGTGCCGCTTGCTATGGTATCAGTGGGCCAGCTACGCATCAACTGCGTATGAAAGTCGTCCAACAGGGTGAGTGGCAGGTCGGAAAGCCGCGTTGTGGTAGACCGATGGCGCGCATGCGCGCCCGCGGGGCCCAAATACATCGCGATGTCTCGATACAGGTCAATGGCCATCTCTCCTACCTGATTGTCGTTGCCTCGTTGTTCGTCGGTCGCATACATTTGCGCTGAGCAGGCTTGGAGGAATCGGGCGAGGCCACCAGAAATGCGTGTGACGCGCCGTGGATCGTCGGCTGGCCAATCATTGTGTGCGAGCCAGTAGGTCAGCAGGAATGGCATGGAATGATCGGCTGGCCGGCAGAGCGCATGACGCACGCCAGTCCAGAGGGGATTGATGTTCTCGTGATTGCTTCGCAATGCGCGCAGAACGCCGCTCAACAGCTCGTGTTCGGGATCGTCTGTGGGATGGCCGCCGGCAACCGCCTGTAGCAGAACGCCAGCCATAACATACCCAATGTAGTAAGCAAACGCACTGGGTGCGGTGGCCGCGCCCTGGGCGCAGCCCGACAGGAGACTCTTTAACGCGCGATACCGGCCACGATTGTAGGCGTCGGTGAGCTCGGCTTTGCGGTCGTGTGTCGTAACAAGAAAGCGGCTGAGACGAAGGGCGAGCGCGCGTAGTGAGCCGACGTCGCCACGCGCACCCGCCGCTGCCACGGCGGTTTGCAGTGCGGAATAGCCTTCGATCGACTCCCACTCGGCGACGGGATTGCCGCGCAAACCTCGAATGGCCCACAACGCCACGTAGTCTCCCGAAAGGCGCCAGGGCAGATCCCACAGGTAGGCAATCATGAGCAAGACCACTGCCCCGAACCAGGCCAACTGCTGCCAGAGTTGGCCAACATACACCAACGGAATCAGAAAGGAAGTCAGCGCCACGCCCGTCGCCACGCACCAT
>DASYGC010000304.1:0-16547 GCA_036000225.1 Ktedonobacterales bacterium
AGATCCCCGGCGCGTGCAGTCCGAACCAGTACGCCAATCCAGCCAATCCACGCTCACATTACGAAGGCACCGGACCAGAAATCTGGGCCGAGACCGATGGCAAGCTCACCGCCTTTGTGGCTGGCGTCGGCACCGCGGGCACTATTGTTGGCACGGCGCGCTACCTCAAAGAGCAGAACCCAACGGTGAAGATTATCGGGGCCGACCCAGCCGGTTCGATCTATTCACACGACGAGCCGCGTCCCTACAAGGTGGAGGGCATCGGCACCGACCACCTGCCCGACAACTGGGACCCCTCGGTGGTGGACGAGGTGATCCGTGTCGACGACCGCACGTCGTTTCAGTTGACGCGCAGGTTGGCGCGCGAGGAAGGCATTCTGTGTGGCGGCTCGGCGGGCACGGCGATTGGCGCGGCATTGGAGTACGCCAAACGGCTGACGGCCGATGATGTGGTGGTCGTGTTGCTGCCTGACTCTGGACGCGGATATCTGAGCAAAATCTACAACGAGACGTGGATGCGCGAAAATGGTTTTGGCGAACCCACGGCACAGCCGACGCTGGCGGATGTGTTGGCCTTCCGGCGCCAATTCACACCGGAATTGCCGATGCTGGTCGAGGTCAATCCAGATGATCTGGTTGCCGCCGCGATCGAGCGTTTTCACCGCTTTGGCATCTCCCAGCTGCCCGTCATAGCTGGTGGTCGCGTCGTCGGCAGCTTGACCGAAAACCAGTTGTTGCAACGGCTGGCCACCGGCGAAAGTCTTGAGGGCCGGCGTGTGGGAGACTGGCAGGGACCGCCCTTACCGACGCTGCCGGAATCCGCGAGCGTCCGGGAAGCCTATACGCTGTTTGCCGGCGGACAGATGGCCGTCGCGCTCACCAATGAGGCTGGGCTTTCCGGGGTGATTTCTAAGAGCGATCTGATGGAATTCTGGGCCGAGGGCGGGCGCTCGACACCCACGGGTGAGAACTGATGGAGCGAGCTGCTCACCGACGCGCGCGGTCGACCACCATGCCAGACGTCGACAACGAACTCTACGAGACCCTTGGCGACGACTGGTGGGCTCCACGCGGCCCGGTGGCGTTGCTCCAGCAAATCAATCCGGCACGCGCCGCGTACTTTCATCAGGCCCGCGCACGTTTGATTGGAGATGACCGCGACCTCCTGGCACAGCCGGTCCAGGTGTTGGACGTCGGCTGTGGCGGCGGGTTCCTTGCCGAAGCTCTGGCACGGATGGGATATGCCGTCAGCGGGATCGATCGTTCGCCAGGCAGTATCGCGGCGGCTCGCCGGCACGCCAGCGCCTCGGGGCTGCGGATCGATTATCGCGTCGCCGACGCTGCGAGCCTGCCCTTCGCCGACGCGACCTTCGACCTGGTGGTGTCCTCCGACTTTCTCGAACATGTCTCCGACCGACTGAATGCCGTGCTTGGTGAGCAGGCCCGTGTGCTGCGCCGCGGCGGGGTGCTCGGATTCGACACCATCAACCGCACGTGGCAATCGCGCGTGGTGCTCATCTGGCTGGCGCAGCACCTGCTGCGGGTCGCACCGCCGCGCCTGCATGCCTACGATCTGTTCGTGCCGATTCCCCAACTCCTGCTCTGCCTCGCTCGGCACGACGTACGGGTGCATGAGATCCAGGGCCTGGTTCCGCGCCTTCATCCGGTGCTCTTCCTCACCAGCTACTTGATCCGCCATCAGAGCGGCGGTTTCCGCATCGGGAACGACCACTCGATCGCCTATATCGGGGCTGGCAAGAAGGGATAGAGCCGCAGGGGAATTCTCAACTCATTTTCAGGTAATTCTCATCTGAGTATGTCATAATACGAATAGCGATCAGCCAGGACGCCCACGATCGCGATGCCTGTTCGATCGTGGCAAGGTTGCCTTCTCACGCGGGTCCCACTGGTCAAGGCCGCCGGTGGGACGGAGCCGACCAGTGGCAAGGATGCCGTGCCACTGGGGGTGTCTTTTGGCGTCGCACCATGCGCTAGTGATGCGCATGGCCCTATGCCAGGCCGCGAATCCAGTGAAGTGTTCAGCTGAAGCTGGTATCCTCCGACACGGTCCGCTTGGCGCGCAGCAGTTGGGCTACTTCGCGGTTGCCCACCAGGCGTGCGCCACGTCGCATAAGACACTCGGCCAGGAGTCCATGGGCATCAAAATGCTCGCGGTAGCCGCCGGGATACTGTACCCACTCCGCGCGCATACCACACTGCGCTACGAACTCACGCAACTCCACGCCACCGGCCGGGCCGTGCAAATCCGAGAGCACATGGTACATGCGATCGCCCTTGCCCACGCCAATGCGCGGAATAGCGTAGGGCGCGCGCGTGGGATGGATGATGATCGCCATAACCCGCTGTCCGGCGCGGCCTAATACTCTAGCAACGCATAGACATCGCGACCCGCCAACAGCCGGCGTCCACCTAGCGCCGCCAACTCAATCAAGAACGCCAGCGAGACCACCTCCGCTCCGAGCCGTTCACATAGCGCAACGGTCGCGGCGGTGGTGCCGCCAGTGGCGAGCAAATCGTCGACGATCAGCACCCGCTGGCCAGGCTGCACCGCGTCCGCGTGCATTTCCAGGATGTTGGAGCCGTATTCCAGCGAATACTCGATGCGCACGGTCTGGCCCGGCAGTTTGCCTTGTTTGCGCACCAGGACAAATCCAGTTCCGAGTAAGTAGGCCAGCGGTGTTCCGAAGATGAAGCCACGTGACTCCACCCCCACGACCTGCTGGATACCAGCGCCGCGGTAGCGGTGGGCCAGCCATTCGACACTCGCACGCAACGCCGCCCCATTTTGGAGCAGCGGAGTAATGTCACGAAAAAGAATCCCTGGCTGGGGAAAATCGGGAACATCGCGTATGTAGGATTTGAGCCAGGCCACGTGCTGGGAATCGGGCACCATGGGGGGGAAGGGCGGCAACGCTGACATGGCTCAGCTTCCTCTCGTCCGCGGAATACAGTTTCCAAATGTCGAATACAGTTTCCAAATGTCAATGCCGGAGGGTCGTGGTCGGCGGAATGCGCGGTGACCAGCCACAACGCGAGCTCCGCGCATGGCGCACTGGGCGTCAGCGGCGGCCAGGCCGCGCGCAGTATATCACGCGGAGTGTGCTCACTGGTGACCAACCTCCCGCGGGAGTCACAGCATGCTTGAGGAATGCCAGGCCGGCGAGGTATAGTGCAGCGAATACACTTACGGATATCGGGCATACTGATGCCCAGCGGTAAGCGTATCCACCGGCCCACGTGTTTGCAATTTCACTCCGTGCGCGGCGTCCTCGATTGCCTATCACCAGTCGCCGCGACCGCATCTCTTCATGGCATCCTTGGACTTTCCCCAACCCACTCCCAGGTGGGCATCCGCGAGAGGAATCAAGCATTGAACCTCAGCCTCGCATTGATCCTCATCGTCGTGGTTGGTCTGCTCGCGTTCGGCGCAGGCATCTTGTTTCAGGTGCGGATTCTGGCAACGCGCGAGAACATGCAGATGCAACTGAACTACGAAGAGCGACTACGACAGGTCAAGGAAGATGGCGAACAGCGTCTGCTAGAACTTCAGTCACAGCAGCGTGACGCGATTCGCGAATCGAAGGACGAGACAGCGCGTATCCGGACCGCGTTGGAAACTGAAAATCGGGAGCGCCGTCAGGAAATCAAGCGCCAGGAACAGCGCCAGCAACAGAAAGAGGAAGCCCTCGACCGAAAGACTGATGCCCAGGACAAGCGCGAGCGCCAGTTTGCGCAGCGCGATCAGGAACTGGCCGCGCAGAAGGAAGAGCTGGATCGCCTGCGACAGCAACGCCTGGCCGAGCTGGAGCGTGTGAGTCACATGACGGCCGATGAGGCGCGCGCCTCAGTGATCGCGGAAGTCGTCGAAGGCGCGCGGCGCGACGCCGCGCGTCTCTCGCGAGAAATCGAAACCCGCGCGCGCGAGGAGGCGGAGGCCAAGGCCCGCGAGATCATCACGCTGGCCATCCAGCGCTGCGCGTCGGATCAAGTATCGGATATCACCGTCACCATGGTGCCGCTGCCTAACGACGAGATGAAGGGTCGCATCATCGGGCGCGAAGGGCGCAACATCCGTACACTGGAGAGCGCGACCGGCGTTGATGTCGTGATCGACGACACGCCTGAAGCTGTGGTGCTTTCGGGATTCGACCCCGTGCGCCGCGAGATTGCCCGCATCGCGCTCACTCGCCTGATTCTCAGCGGACGTATTCATCCGGCCAGCATCGAGGATACCGTGGCCAAAGCGCGGCAGGAGGTCGAGACAGTCGTACGCGAGGAAGGCGAGCGGGCGGCACTCGAGGCCAACATCGCATCACTGCAGCCGGAACTGGTGAAGCTGGTCGGGCGCCTGCACTTCCGCACGAGCTACGGCCAGAATGTGCTCAACCATAGCATCGAGGTATCGGTGCTGGCCGCGTCTATCGCGGCGGAACTGGGCGCCGACGTGAACGTGTGCAAGATCGCTGGTTTGATGCACGACCTGGGCAAGGCGATTGACCAGGAGGTCGAGGGCCCGCACGCGTTGATCGCTGGCGAGATCGCGCGCCGCTTCGGGAAATCCCCGCAAGTTGTGCACGCGATCGTCGCGCACCATGCGACCGATGCCGAGCCGCAGTCGCTGGAGGCCGCCATCGTGCAGGCGGCTGATGCGATTTCAGCGGCGCGACCTGGTGCGCGGCGCGAAACCGTCGAGCTCTATATCAAGCGGCTGGAGTCACTGGAACGCATCGCCAACTCGTTCGAAGGGGTGGAGAAGTCGTATGCCATCCAGGCGGGCCGCGAGGTTCGGATCATCGTGAAACCAGAAGAGGTCGATGAAGTGGCGGCGCACCAGCTCGCACGTGACGTAGCCACCAAGATCGAGGAATCGATGGACTACCCGGGTCAGATCAAAGTGTGTGTCGTGCGCGAGACGCGCGTTGTCGATTACGCGAAATGAGGAGTGTGTCTGTGCGCATCGATTTGCATACCCATTCGACCGCTTCCGATGGCCTGCTCGCGCCAGCCGCGCTGGTGCGCTTCGCGCGCGAGCAGGGGCTAGATTTGATTGCGTTGACCGATCACGATTCCACCGCTGGCGTCGACGAAGCGCAGGCCGAGGGCGACCGCGTGGGACTGCGGGTGATCGCCGGCATCGAAATCAATACTGACCTCCCCGATGGGGCGGGCGAGGCCCACGTGCTAGGCTATTTCATCGCCCGCGAGGATTCCGCCTTTCAAGCGACGCTTACTACCCTGCGCGACGCGCGCGAACGGCGCGGCGAGCGGATGGTCGAATTGCTGCGCGCGCAAGGGGTGAACATCTCCTGGGAGCGCGTGCGCGAACTGGCCCAGGATTCGGTGGGTCGGCCGCATGTGGCTAAAGTGCTGATCGAGGCTGGCTATGCGAGCGATGTTCCCAACGCGTTTGACCGCTGGATCAGTCGCGGGCGGCCAGGCTACGTACCCCGGCTGAAGCTGTCGCCAGAAAACGCCGTGCGTTTCATCCGCAGCGGGTATGGCGTACCCGTGCTGGCACACCCGGTCGGCGTCCCCGAGTTGGAGAACAAACTGCTGCCCGCGATGGTGGAAGCGGGCATGCTCGGTCTTGAATGCCACTACGGAGAATACGATGCGGCTACGGTGAGCCATTTGCTGGACCTCGCCGCTTCCTATCACCTGATCGCGACCGGCGGCAGCGACTACCATGGACCCAAGATGCACCTGACGCCACTGGGAGGCCATCCCGTACCTCCCGAGGCGGCAGAACAATTGCGCACTACGGCTGATGCGCTGCGCCGCGAACCGGCGCCGCCATTCGACATCAACGTCGCGGTCGTGCATGAATAGCCAGAGAGGGGCTGCCCGGCGCGGGCAGCCCCCATGCGCGGTAAGATAAGCCGGCTACTCGTGCGCCAGCTTCTCCAGCCCACGCGCGATGTCGTCGGCGGAGGGAAAGAAGGCCGTCTCTTCCGGGGCATCGTAAGGGGCGGGAGGCGCGGCCACCGCTGAAATGAACAGCGGCGGATTGTCCAGCTCATGGAAGAGATGTTCGGCGATCCAGGAATGCACATGGCGACCAAAACTCGTCAGGTCCGCTTCCTCGGTCACGACGATTGCGCGGTTGGTCTTGCGCACCGAGGCCGCCACCGCGGCTTCATCGAACGGCGCGAGCGTGCGCAGGTCCACCAGCTCGACCGCCTTGCCACTGGCCGCGGCGAAGCGCGCGGCCGCAATCGCCGATTCGAGCAACATCATGCCCCAACTGACGACGGTGGCGACTGGTGCGCCCTGGCCGATGCGCAGCGTGCGCGCGACGCCGATGGGCTCGGTGTAGTAGCCATCCGGTACATTCCACAGGTCGGCCAGTTGCGCGATCGGCTCGCCGTCCTTGTGCACACGGGGCACTTCAGCGCGGTAGAGGCGGCCGCGTTCGAGGAAGATCACCGGACACTGCGCGCGCGAGGCGGCAATCAGCAGTCCCTTGGTATCGTAGGGCGTGGCGGGACAAATGGTGATCGCGCCGGGAATTGTCGTAAACCAGTTGTCGCCCGCGTTGGAATGGCCAAACGCGCCACCGCCTGAGCCGCTATCCGAGATGGGACCGCCGCCGCCAGAACCACTTTTCATGCGCAGCACCACCGGCACGTTCCAGGCGCCGTACGTCTGATAATGGAAGCGCGCGGCCAGCCGGATGGTCTGGGTCGCGGACTGATGATAGTCCACAAACTGAATCTCGCCGCAGCGCGCGCGTCCATCCACCATGCCGCATCCCGCCACGATCCCGACGATCAACTGTTCGTTGAGCGCGCTGCTGATGGCGGTTCCGGGAAACTCCTTGACCAGCCGCAGTGTCGCGTTGAATACGCCACCAATGGGGCTGCCGCAGTCCTGACCATAGACGAAGAAGCCGGGATCGCGCTTGACGATTTCAACCAGGCCGTCGTTGAGGGCATCGATCATCGGCATGTGCCGAGCCGATGCGCTCGGAGGGATGACGTCTTTGGGGACCTCCAGCACGTGATCCAGCACCCGCCCAGCAGCCGGCTCGGGCTCGGCGAGCACCTGATCCTCCGCCTGGAGAATACGCTCCTTGGTCTGATCCCGAATGCGTTCCAGGTCCGAATCGGTGAGCACGCCGCGCGACACCAAATGCCGCCCAAGGATGGTGACGGGATCTTTGGTGCGTGTCGTTTCTTCGATCTCTTCTTTAGTACGGTAGCGCCGAATATCGGTGCTGCTCGAATGCGCATCGAGCAGACCCAGGTGCAAGTGCACGAATGCCGGCCCCTCGCCCTGGCGCACCCGCCGCACCAGCGGCGCGATGGCCTCATAGGTGCGCAGTGGGTCGGTGCCATCCACTTCGATGGAGAGCGCATCCATCGCACGCACCTGGCTAGCGAGATTGCCCGCCCACTGCGCCTGGCGTTCGGTCGTGATGGCCCAGTGGTTATCGCAGACCACGATGAGGATGGGAAGTTTGTGCACCGTGGCCTGGCGCAGCAGCACACCAAAGTCGTTGGTGGCCGCGCCGCCATCCCCGGTGAAGAAGGTGATGATCTCCTGCCGGTTGCGGCGCTTGAGGGCATAGCCGACGCCACCGGCAAACGGCGCCAGGCCGCCTACCTCACTAGGGGTTGGCAAAATATGATGGCGCGGGCTGCTGTAGTGCGAGGGCATGTTGCGGCCCGAATTGCCGGAGTCGGTGGCGCGGGCGTAGGCCGCGCGCAGCGGCGTGTGGATATCCCCAGTCCGTTGGAGCCATCCAGCCAGATCGCGATAGTAGAACGAGAGCCAGTCCTGATCCTCCAGGGTCGCGACCACCGCGGCCACCGTTTCGTGGCCCGCGCAGCCGATGTAGAAGGGAAACTTGCCCTGCGTCTTGCGCGCTTTGAGCGTGTCATTGATGATGCGCGCGGTGAGCATGGTGCGATACAGCTCGATAGGATCGAGCGTATGGGCGCCGGTGCCCATGGCGCTGGCCGTAACGTTCGTCATTGGACGCTCCTCCGGGAACTCTGTCGTCATGCCCATTCAAACGCATTCATGCCCATTCCAACGCATTATAGTTGGCCCTGATGGCGAACGCAACCAGACTGAGCCGGCTCAGCGCGTACCACTCCGGGCCAGTTGACCTTGCTAATTGACACGCAATGGTGTACAACTAGAACGTGTGCTGATGGAGCCAGAGTCGGGCCAGGAGACGTAAGATGGCATCTTCCAGCCCGAATGAGGCGGCACTGGCCGCACGCTGGCACGCGGGCGAGTTTTCCGGGCGCTGGCTGCGAACGGCACGCGGGGAGGAGGTGCGCATCCTTTTCGCGGGACGCCCCGGCGGCCCCGCGGGGCCCGACTTTCGCGATGCGGTCATACAGTGTCGCGATGGACGGCGACTGTATGGCGACATCGAGTTGCACCTGCGCGCACGAGGCTGGCAAGCGCACGGCCACGACCGCGATCGTCGCTACAATCAGGTGATCCTGCACGTCGTGCGGCAAGCGGATGGCATGTGTATGACGCAGTTGGCCTCGGGAAGCCTCGCCGCGCTGGTGGAAGTGGAAAACTCGCTAGATCCAGCGCGCGGCGTGCCAGACGGACGTGCCGAGTCGCCGTGGCCCTGCGCTGGTCTGGCGCGGCGACTGGGATCAGCGGGGGTGCGGGCGCTGCTGCACCAGGCAGGGGATGCGCGCTTCGAGCAGCGCACGCGTGCGTTCGCTCAGGCGTTGATGGATGCTGAGGCTCGTGAGAACGTGCGCGGAGGCGCTGACTTAGCACCGATGGTGGCGAGCCAGGCTTGCGCACCATGCGCGCCACTGAGCAACGCGTGCGAGCGACCTGCGCGCGTAGGAGTGGCCGCAAGCCCACATCCCACGACCATGGTCCAGGATGATGGCGGCCTGGCCTGGCACGGCGTCGATCGTGTCCTGTTCACCGCGCTTGCCGAAGGGCTCGCCTATGGCCGCGACCGTGAGACGCTGCGCCAGGCCGGGGCGTGGTTGGCCGGTGGCGGCGCGCCGGACGCCCTGACGCGCGAACTGCCACGGGTGTCAGCCCTGGATGGGACGCGCCTGCGAGGTATGCTGGCATGGTTCACACGCTGGGAGCGCGAGGGACCCTGGGCGCCTGTCAAGGCGATCATCGAGGCGGAGCCAGCGGCAACGGCGAGCATGACGATCCGCGCGGCCCTGACGGTGCGCGGTGGCGTGATATCGGCGCAGCGTGCCGCGATTCTGCTGGTAAACGTGGTCCTGCCATGCGCAACGGCAATTGCGCGACGCGAGCGCGACCACTTACTGGCCGCACGTGCGCACGCACTGTATGCCGACTGTGGCGGTCTGCCTTCCAATCAGATCACGCGGGAAATGTGCCGCCAGGTGGGGCTGCCACGCCAGCCCAGCGGAGCACGCGCCCAGCAGGGCTTGCATGCTATTTGGGCCATGTACTGCCGCGAGAAGCACTGCTCAGAATGTCCTTGCGCCGCGCCGCGCTGAACCGCTCGCATCCGCCCCGGGGTGTGTCGCGCCGCGAGCGGCCCGACTGGCGCGGCGAAGACGCACTGGCCGGCGCTTCTTGGCGTATACTGCCAACTATGGATCAGCGTAACCGCACTTCACCACCCTCCGATCGCCCCAACGAGCGCGCCGGACGCCCCACGGGCAAGCCGGCCACCGGCGGCACTCGTCGGTCGGACAGTGTGCGCGCGGCGCATCCGCGCGATGTCGCGACGACGGCAACACGGACAGGTCGCCAACCGCTGAGCGCCCTTGAGGATACCGAGCGAAACCGACGAAGCGACACTACAGAGCCGCCCGCGGCCGCGCCGCATTCACAGGGGGACCGGCTGCAGAAGGTGCTGGCCCATGCGGGCATCGCCTCGCGCCGGCACGCTGAATCGTTGATGCGGCTGGGGCGCGTGACGGTCAACGGCGCGGTGGTGCGCGAGCTCGGCACACGTGTCGATCCGCTCCGCGACCTGGTGTGTGTCGATGGCCGAGCCATCAGGCAGGCACAACCCTCTCTCACGGTGCTGCTCAACAAACCGGCGGGGCCGGTCACCACCGTCGCCGATCCCCAGGGACGCCAGACGGTGCTCGATCTGTTGCCGTTGGCACTGCGCGAGCGCCGCCTCTACCCCATTGGTCGCCTGGACCGCGACACCGAGGGACTGCTGCTGCTCACCGATGATGGCGACCTGGCCCTGCGCCTGACTCATCCGCGCTACGCGCTGCCCAAGGTGTACGAGGCGTTGGTGAAGGGGGAGCCAGCGCCAGCAACGCTGTGCCTGCTGGAAAACGGCATCCAGTTGCCGGGCGACCAGCGGCCCACGGCCCCCGCACGTATCTGGCAGATCGGCCGCCAGGGAGAGCATAGCTGGATTGGCCTGGAACTCCACGAAGGGCGCAATCGGCAGGTGCGGCGCATGCTGGAAAGTGTCGGGCACCGGGTGCTCCAACTACGGCGCGCGCGTGTTGGTCCGCTGGAGCTCGGATCATTACCGGTTGGCGCGTGGCGCGTGCTTACGGACCAGGAACTGCGGGCGCTACGGCTGGCAACTTCTGGCGCGACTCCAGTGTGAACGCCAGATGCTCCGACCCGACCCGGACCCGACAGACGGCATCCCCACACCAGATCGCCAAAAACCATGACGCCGGTGGCCGCATCCCCGGTGAGCGTCATAACACCAGCCGTTTGAACGCCTCAGCCAGCGCCAGGCCGCCCGCCCGACCGGTCTCTTCCGCCCGCCGTCGCCAATCAGCCGCCAGTGCGGCTGGATCGCTCGTCTGGCTGGCATGGGCCAGGCGCGCCGCGATCTTCGCTTCCAGACCCGCGGCGATATCCACATAGTGGTCGGGCTGTGCTGAACAAAAGAGCCACACTTCGGGCACCGCATGCGGGAGCAGGCCCTCGTCCTGTAGCTGCTCGGGAAAGTGGAGCGGATCGCGCGCAAAGGGATAGGCGGCATCCAGAGCCACGCGTCCGGCGATGCGATGATCGCGATGCGCGGTGTAGGGCGGCCAGGGGTGCACGGGGTCGTGCGTCAGCAGCAGATCGGGTCGCCAGCAGCGGATCTGGCGGACCAGCAGGCCGCGCAGCTGGACATCATCCTCCAGACCACCATCAGCGTGGTGCAGGAAGATAGGTGGCCCCGCGCCAACCAGCTGGCAGGCCACGATCTGCTCCAGCTCCCGCCGCGCGGCGACGCGCAGCGGGTCCTCGGCCGGATTGGCGGTACCCTTCTCGCCTGAAGTGCACAACACGTATATCGCATGCCAACCGCGCAACGTCAGCGTGGCAACCGCTCCGGCGCACCAGCTCTCGGCGTCGTCAGGATGCGCGGCAACCACCAGACAGGTACGGCCAGCAGGGAAGAGAGGCGCACTCATCGTGCGGGGCCGTCGCCGCGCTTACTTGCCGCCACGCGGGTGCCGTGCTTAGGCTGGCCCAGGGAGGTACGTGCGCCGCCAGAGGGGCTCCTGGTCTGGCCGCGCTGGCGCGGCACGCGAGCCTGAGTTACGGCGGCGACCGTATTGCGCCCAGGGAGATGGTACTCCATCGCACGCAGCACCTGGTCATAGACGCGCTGTTGCTCCGCGATGATGCGCGCGGGGCCGAGCTCCCACCATTCGTGTGGCGTGAAGTACGCCGACACTTCAGCCTCTGGACCGGAGCGGCCATACCACTGGATCAAATGCAGGTTGTCTGATTGCGCCAGCCACAGCGCCAGATCGACCAACTCGGGATCGCCACTCAGCCGGGCGATGCTGAGTGTATGGAACATCAGCTGCGCGACGGCTTGCTGTGCCGAGTTGCCCAGGAAAAAGTCCATGCTGCCATTGCCGGCCCAGGTCGTGGGCAGGGCTGGCAGCGGCAAATGATGGGCGCGCGCTCCCCAGCGCGCGAGTGCCTCGCCCGGTGTGCTGAACTTGACACCACGCCGGCCAAGCGCATCCGGCAGACGCTCCAGGAAGTCAAAGATGCCACTCTCACGGCGATGATGCTCGCCAAAGGTTTCGAAGTCCCAGCCCAGCAAGATCAGGTCGCCCCGCGTCGCGCGCAGCCATCTGGCATATTCATCAGCGAACAGCGGAAAGCGGGTCCACGAGCGATCGGAGAAGCGATATCCCACATCGTCGCTCAGCCTGAGATGGCGTGTAAAGAGACGGAGCTGACCGCCATAGTGGTACACGTGCGTGGGCTCGCGCCACCCCATGACCCACTGGCGCCCGTCCATCATGGCGGCGTCGAAACCAGCCTGATCCAGAGTGTCATAGATCGAAGCCGACATACCCATCTCCGTCGTATCGGTGATGCGCGGGCGCTTCCCAAAGACACGCTCCATCTCGTCGCTCATCCAGCGCATGCGTTCGATGAAGAGGGGAAGATCGAGCAAGAACACGAAACTATGGTAGGGTTCGACCCCGATCAACTCCACATTGGGCTGCGCCACCAGTTCCCGGAAGCGGGCGAGCAGTGCGGGGTCCCAGTCCGCGGCCTGGCGCAGAAATGAGACGGAAAATCCAATCGCCAGCTTCATCCCCTGGCGCACCAGCCGCAGCATCAGCTCGGAAGCGGGATAGTAGCAGGTATTGGCGACCTTGTGGAAGTAGCGCTCGTTCATCGCGTCATCGAAGACACAGCGGGCCATATCCTCAACACTGGCGCCGCACGGAATCGGTTGCGCGGGCAGTTTGAGACGACGGGGCTGATGGACAATGGTATACACCACGACCTCGGTCGCCATACTTCTCCTTCAATCCGCGGCTGGCCTCAGTGTGAACATCCCGCCAGCGCTGAGCCGTCCGGCGCATGTCGCGCAGCTACTGCGCGGCGGCCAGCCGCGCGCAAGCAGGGTCTCCGCATACGGCATGCCGGGTTTTCCAGCGGAAGCGCTGAGGTCAGAAGCATTCAGGAAAGCGCGATGCTCTGCTTGCGTGCCAGATAACCGAGCTTCCCGATGAGGTTCTCGATCACTTCCTGCCAGGTAAACTCAGCCGCCGTCCGCTTGCCGGAGCGGCGAATCTTATCCTGCTCTTCTGGATGATGCATGAGATGGAGCAGGTAGCCGACAATCTCATCAGGATCATCGGTTTCCAGAGCCACCGCATTCTCAAAGGAGATCGCGTATTCTTCGCCGGTCGATCCAGTAAAGGCGACGCCGCCCGCGGCCATCACTTCAAGTCCGACCAGCCCGAACGGCTCGTGGCCGCTATTGGCCAGCACCGCGTCGGCGCCGGCGTTGCAGATGCGCACGAATTCCTCCGGGACATAGAAGCGCAGGTTGTAGATGTCGGCTTCGCCGGCATCACGCAGCAGTGGCAGGCACTCGGCGGGAGTCGGGCGGCGGGCATCAACATCGACGACGCGCAAGCCGAGGTGGCGCGCACGGCTGAGCACCTCGCCACCGTGCGGTTCGATGCCGCCGCGAATCACCATGGCAACCGCGTGGCCGCTGTACTTGAGGTGCGCCACGGCCTCCACGGCCATGAGCCAGCGTTTGTCAGGGTCAAACCTCCCGATCTTAAACAGGAAGACCTTGTCGGGATCGCCCCGCTGCATCACGGTGCGCAGTGCCCGCACCTCGTCGAGCGCGATCGGGTCGAGATAGCGGTGTGGGATGCCATTCGGAATGACCAGCGCGTTGACACCATAGCTCCAAAGGCGATGCTTCATGTAGCGACTGACCGTGGTGACGGTGGCACAGTACGCCAGGCGCCCCCAGTTGATACGGTGCAACGACATGAGACTATTGTTATTCCACATCAACAGCGCACGGTGGCGCAGATTGTTGGCGAACAGCAAATCGGAGGTGCGGCAGACGGTCTCGGCGGTATGCCAGTCCTCACCGATCACGACGACGATCTTGCCGGCGGCGATGGCTGGCGCGGCGATGACCTGATACACGTAGGCAGGGACCGTCTCGTTATAGTCGTAGAGCTTCTGCTCTTCGCCGTCGTAAACGCCATTGAGATAGTACTTGCTGATCCACTGCGACCAGCGTCTGAGATGCAACTTGCCACCGACACGGTCTTCTTCGGCGGGTTTGGTCGGATCGCCGACGAAGATGAGATAGGTCTCGTAACCCAATTCAGCCAGTGATTCGGTGAACTCCGTCACGCGCGCGCCGAGGCCACCAGCGGTGGAGTACACATCTGGTCCTTCGAAGCAGAGCGAGACAAAGATCGTATTTTCCGGTGAAATGGCGCCCTCGTGGTGCACGCGTCGGGGGACGCTCGCTGGTTCGGCGGAGTCGGCAAGCACGGCAGCGGCGGCCGGTTCAGCGGTGATGGGAGCGTCAGGCGTGGGCAGAGCGCCGGCCGCGCGCCGGGTACCGGGCGTCGGAGCCCGCCGCCCACCGTGTGCCATGGAGCGTGGCGCGCTGGCGGCTGGCACCGCCGCGACTGTCACGACCTCGCCAGCGCGAGTGGCGCGTCGGCGAGCGCGTCGTGGCGCGGACTCCGCCGATCCATGTGCCGGTACGGGCAAGGCGGAAACTGCCGCCGCGGCATCTCCAGCCACCGGGTTTTCATCACTCCCCATAGCACTCCTCATTCTTTCACCACACGCCGGTCGCGCTGTCTGTCCCTGCCGCCATCTGCCTCCCAGGACGACCCATCGGGCGCGGCGGTCACCTGCGCCGTCCAGATGGTCCAGGCGTTTCGGCTCCGACGGCCCAGTGGCCCATCACGCGCAACGAGCGGTAGTATACTGCACCCAAGCGCATCGTGACATGGGCGGCGCGGGTCGCGCACCGCCGCGCGACGGCACCAGGTCCACCCGCTGCGTCAGAGTTACGACGCGCGGTGAACGGCGAGAGGAGCGCACATGGGATCCGGCGATCGTGTGGTCTTGATCGGCGGCGGCTCGACCTGCGCGTTGACCGCGGTGCGCCTGGCGGAGCGCGGATTTCGCGTGACCGTCGTCGAGAAGGCCGCGATCGGGAACGGCTCGTCGAGCCGGTCGTCGGCGTGTATTCGTGCGCAGTTCGGCGTCGCGGATACAGTGACTGGCATGCGCTACTCCGAGTGGTGGTACACCCACTTCCACGAGTCGTTACATACCCCCGCCGACCAGGCTCAGCCGGTGATCGCGCAGAACGGCTATCTTTTTCTGTACGAAGATCCCGAGCAAGCGGCGCCGTCCTGGCAGCCAGCCATTCGCCGCTCGGCGGTCGCGGCGTGGGAACGCGCGCAGACGCACGCGGCGATGCAGCAGCGCATCGGACTGTCGGTCGAAGTGCTGCGCCCGGCGGAAGTGCCGCGGCGCTGGTCGCACATCGAGGCCGAGCGGCTGATCGGCGCGACCTGGTGTGCCAGCGATGGCTTTCTGGCGCCCCACATGATCTACGGCGAGGGCTTCCGCCGGGCGCGTGAGTTGGGCGTGGAGGTGCTGCTGAATACCGAAGTCGTAGGCGCCTCTGTGCGGAATGGCCGCATCGTGCGCCTCACCACGACCGAAGGAGAGATCGAAGCTGACTGGTTTGTCAACGGCACCAACGCCTGGGCCGCGCGGACCAGTCGCCGTCTCGGTGGTATGCCGCTGCCCATCAACCCGCTGAAACGCTACCTGTATCTCATGAAGCCAACAAGGACAATTATGAGCGAGGAATTATGGGGTCGCCTGCCGATGACGATATACGGCATGGGAGTCGGGCGCGGCGCGGTGTCGCGTCCCGATGGGCCACAACTGCTGCTGGGACTGGCGCATGACACCGCGCCTGAGCCGGACTTCACCGATGCCGATCAGGACGTGGTCGAGCCTGGTTTCAGCCACGCACAGGGCATCGACAATTTCGGCTACGCGGTGCTCGAACAGATCGCCGACTTCGCTCCCACGCTGGCCAACGCGGGCGGCTTGACGGCAACGACCTGTGGCTACTACGGAACGACGCCCGATCACAATCCGTTGATTGGCTACGATACCAACCAGCGCAATCTGGTCCACGCCGCGGGCTTCTCTGGCCACGGACTGATGCACGCGCCGATCACCGCAGTGCTGGTCGAGGCATTGATCGCCGGCGACGTGAAGGCGGGCCGGGTGCGCCTGCCCGCCCCATTCGATGAGCACTCGATTGAGGTCGCGACGTTCGATCCCGGGCGCGACTTCACCCGTTCCCGCATCGAGTCAATGGTTTTGTGAGCTAGAGATAGCGCTCAAACCAGCGCAGCATGCGTTCGCACAGATCGCGCAGGTGGTCGCGCTCGGTGAAGCCATGCCCTTCGCGCGGGTAGATCGCCAGTTCGGTCGGCACACCCCGCTCACACAGCGCCCGGTGGAAGGCGTACGCCTGATTGACCGGCACGCAATCGTCGCGTTCGCCATGCACAATGAGCGTTGGCGTGGTGACACGCGAGATAAACGTGATGGCGGAGCGCGCGCGATAGGCGCCAGGTTGCTCGGCAAGGTTAGCGCCGAGGAAGCGGCGATCCCAGTCGGGAATATTGGACTGCGCATGGAAGCTGTGGAAATCGCAGATGCCCGCGCCGGCAACCGCCGCCTTGAAGCGCGTCGTCTGGGTGACCGCCCATTCCGTGGCGAACCCGCCGTAG
>DASYGC010000305.1:0-3420 GCA_036000225.1 Ktedonobacterales bacterium
CAGCACGGTATTCCTGGCAACCGTCGTCAGCCTGGTGACCTCGACCTTCGGCTTTGTGGCGGCCCTGGCCTGGAATACCGCCATCCAGGACAATATCACCGACATCGAACGAGCCTATGGTGGCCTGTTCAAAGGACTCAGTCCCCACCAGCTGGAGCTTCTGTATGCCGTCATCGTCACGCTGCTCGCGGTGCTCGTCATCATTATCATGAATCGTGTCGCCTCACGCATCGCGAAGAAATCGGTGCTCGAAGCGGCGGAAGCGGGCTGAGACGGCGCAAGCGTCTATCTTCGCCTCACCCGCATCGTCGCTTGCCGGCGTGTGCCTCTTATACAGGGGCGCACGCCGCTTTCGTTGCCCGGCAAAGCAACAACTGACTGTCGCGCATGCTACAATTTGGCGGACCACTGCCCGATACCGAGGAGCAACCAACAATGGACGAACATGAGGCGCGGCTGGCCAAGCTGGCCGCCTTCCGCGCGGCTGGCATCGATCCCTATCCCACCACCAGCGCTCGCACGCATACCACCGCCCAGGCGCTGGCCGACTTCGACGCGCTCGCCAACCAGAATCTCACCCTGGCGGGACGCATCATGCTCTGGCGCGACCAGGGCAGGAGTGTTTTCGCGCATATCGAAGATGGCACCGGGCGCATGCAGATCTACCTCCGGCGCGACGAGATCGGCGACGAGCCGTTCGCCCATCTGAAGTGGCTGGATCTTGGCGACACCATCGAAGTCAGCGGCACCCTCTTCACCACCAAGACCGGCGAAAAGACGCTACGCGTGGCGAGCTGGCGTCTGCTGGCGAAGTCGCTGCGGACGCTGCCGGCCAAGGGCGCTGGCGGTGACATGAAGCTCTTCGACACCGAGACGCGCCAGCGCAAGCGCTACCTGGATCTCATCGCCAATCGCGAGGAGAAGCTGGCCGTCTACGTGGGCCGCGCCAGGCTGCTGCAGGCGCTGCGCGAGTTCATGCAGGCGCGCGGTTTCGTCGAGGTCGAGACCCCCGTACTCCAGCCGCTTTATGGCGGGGCCACCGCGCGCCCCTTTGTGACGCACCACAACACGCTCGACCGCGACTTGTACCTGCGCATCGCGCCGGAGTTGTATCTCAAGCGGCTGGTGGTGGGCGGCATGGAGCGCGTCTACGAAGTGGCGCGCAATTTCCGCAATGAGGGTGTCGATCGCAACCATAACCCCGAGTTCACCATGATGGAGTGCTACCAGGCGTTCGCCGATTACCAGGATATCATGCGCCTGACGGAGGAATTGGTGGCGCATGTCGCCATTGCCGTGCGCGGCACCACGCACATCGACTATGCGGGCACCGCGCTGGAACTGGCGCCGCCGTGGAAGCGCATTCCCCTGCGCGAGGCCATTGCCGAATGCACCGGTATTGACTACGACGAGCATCCCGACCTGGAGTCGCTGCGCGCGGCCATGCGCGCGCAGGGCTACGAGGTCGATCCGAAGCTGGCCCGTGGCCGCCTGATCGATACGTTGAAGGATGCCGTCATAAAGGGCGATGAGGCGAAGATCAAGGACCCTCTATTCCTATACGACTATCCGCTCGATCTCTCGCCGCTGGCCAAGGTCAAGCCTGGCACCACCGATACCGTCGAGCGTTTCCAGGCGTTCGCGGGCGGCCTGGAGTTGGGCAACGCCTTCACCGAACTGAATGATCCGCTGGACCAGCGCGCCCGTTTCGAGGACCAGATGCGCCAGCGCGCTGGTGGCGACGATGAGGCGCAGGTGCTCGACGAAGACTACATCGAGGCACTCGAAGTCGGCCTGCCTCCCACTGGTGGCATCGGCATCGGCATCGACCGGCTGGTGATGCTGATCACCGGCGAGCAATCCATCCGCGAGGTTATCCTATTTCCGACGATGCGTGAACAACATTGAGCTCGCTCGTTACAGTAACTGAGGGCCACTGGTCACCTCGCTCCCTCCGCGGTTGGCGCGAATCTTGCGGTAACCTTGGCGGGCCATGGCGAGCGCACGGCGACACCCCCCCGGTAGTACCGGGGCAGGTGACCAACCGGTGTCCACGCGCTATAATGGCACTTCAGACATTCTCGCATCCGCCGAGCAGGTGGGGGGCATTGGGGGCAAGTAGGGGTTAGGGCATGCTGGAAGGTCAGCAACTAGGAGCCTACGCGGTGCTGCGTATGCTCGGACATGGCGGCATGGCGCGCGTTTATCTCGCGCGCGATGTCCGTCTGGGCCGCGATGTGGCGGTCAAAGTGCTCGACGAGCAGCTCGCTCGCCAGCCCGGCTTCCGCGAGCGCTTCCTGCGCGAGGCGCGGGTGGCGGCCGCGCTCGATCACCCACACATCGTGCCGCTGTACGATGTCGGCGACCAGCCACTGCTCTACCTGGTGATGCCGTATGTCAGCGGCGGCAGCATCCAGCAGATGCTCAACCGCGCGCCTCTGCCGGTGCCCGAAGTGACGAACTACGTGAGCCAGGTGGCCGATTCCCTCGGCTATGCGCACCGCGTCGGCGTCATCCACCGCGATGTGAAGCCTGCCAATATGCTGCTGCATGCCGATGGTCGGGTGCTGCTCTCCGATTTTGGCCTGGCCAAGATCTGGGACGCCAACGCCGCATCCGCCGCCCCGCGTCGCCACCCCGACGCCGGCACACCCGAATACATGGCGCCCGAGCAGGTCTACGGCAAGAGTGACACCCGCTCCGATCTCTACGCGCTGGGCATCGTGCTCTACCTGCTGCTGACCGGTCGTCTTCCGTTCACCGGCCCATCGGGCGAAGCCGTCATGGCCGCGCAGGTCGGCCAGTTGCCTCTGCCCCCACGCATGCTCAATCCCTACCTCTCGCCCGCGCTGGAGGCCGTCATCTTGCGCGCGCTGGCCAAGCGCCTCGAGGAGCGTTTCCAGACCGCCGCCGATCTCAGCGCTGCCCTATTCGCCGCCCTGGTGATGAGCGATCCCGGCGCGCCGGGTTCCCTCTCGCGACCCAGCGTCCCCTCGCAGCGCGTCTCGTAGCGTCCGCCTGTCGACCGATCCATTTCGCGGCGCCTTGGCGTCGTCGCGTGTCGGGCGTGGCCCCTGGCCCCGTTGGTCTGCTGCGCCGTAGCGCACGGGGGTACGCTCCGCACCTCGTGACGCGTCGTGGCGCACCTGTGTGCACGCCGCGGGCAAAGCAGCGGCCTTCATCCGTCTCGCGTATGAACTGATTGGCGCGCAGGTACGACTCCACTGGTGTTTCCACGTGGGGTGCATCCGGGTGTACACTCCTCGGTGACAAGGGGCCAGGCGCACACGCCTATACGACGCGCCACAGCCGTTGACAAATCGCAACTGAGATGCGAAACTGTGCACACTGATTGCTGTTGTGGATGAAGAGGATGACCTGCGCTCATGCTGATTCAGCTCACGTGCTACGCGGCGAATG
>DASYGC010000306.1:0-10325 GCA_036000225.1 Ktedonobacterales bacterium
CGCTAAAACGCGCACCTTCATACTCATCGCGCAGATCGGCGTGCGCATCGAATTGCAGCACCGAGAGCTCTGGAAACCGCCGGACATGCGCGCGTATCGCGCCAATCGCAACCAGATGATCGCCACCCAACGTCAGCACCCACTTGCCGGCGCTCAGCAAATGCTCCGTGACGTTGTCTACCCGATCGACCATTGCCCGCGCATCACCATTGATGATCTCTACGGCGCGCAGCGTATGGATCCCGATCTGATAGGGCGACAGACGTAGCTCGGCATCGTACAACTCCAAATTGCGCGACGCGTCAATGATCGCCTGTGGTCCCTCGCGCGTACCTGGGCGATAGCAGGTGGTGCCGTCGAATGGTACCGGCACAACCACCACCCCTGCCCGCTCGAAGGCGGCATCAGCAGCGTCCAGGTGTCCGAAGTTGCGCTCCGGGGCAAGTAGCGAGTCCAGCCCATCCATCGTGGGCACTCCTTCTCAGGTTGATGGTCAGTCAGATCGAGTAACCGCACGCTGAATCGCGAAAAACTGAATCGCGAGGAGCGGCAACCCGATTGAGTATAGACGAGCGCTGGTCGTGGCCGCCACCCGTATCGCTGAGTTGCCACGGGATGGGTTGGCCGTGTTGAAGCAGGACGAACCCAACCATTGCTCCGCGCGCCGTGGTGTGCGACAATGTGGCTGGAAGCCTGCCTGAGTCGCTAATGGTGTGCATCACAACCTACATGCTGGACTCACCGCCACGTGGTGAGCCAGAAAGGGCGCGAACCCCATGGAGAATGAGCCCATTCTCATCACGATGGCGCGCACAATGGATCGCGAACAGATCGACTATCGCGTGTTGGTTGAGGGTCCTAGTTCAGGCAAGTCCAGTGCATCGAGCACCGAGCTCGCATCCATCGAGCTCAACCGGCGCATTTGCTTCCCCGATGGCCAGGTCCATACGATCGTGCATCACGGTGGCTTGTTCTCAATTGATAGCGAATTGCACGTGGCCACCACGGCCTCGCGGGATCAGCCGACCTCCTGGCGCGCCAAAGAGCCTCCGCTGGCGATGTTTCATCGCGAACGAACCAGTTTGCTCGGGCACCGCAACGTGTTAATCCTCTCCACCGAGCCAGAGCGCCGCTACTTGCTGCGGCGCCGGAGTTGGTTTGGGAGCCCGGCGAACGTGGATGTGGTCGCGCTGTCGTTGGGGATTCCTTCTCAAGCGGAACCGATCTTGCTGCGCGCTGAAAAGAGTGGCACCTGGCGGCAGCGACTGTTGGCCCGTTGGATGGCACCCAACGAACTGCCCGTTCCGATCATGTTGTATGTGCTCAATGTGCTCGCCGACCTGGATCGGCGGGCCGCCGTGGCGCAATCCGCCGGTGCGGCGGGCCTCTGAGCGCCTGTGGCGCACGTGGCGCAATCCGCCGGCGCGGCGGCCTGCCAGGCGTGTCGCGCACAACCAGCATCGGATGGTCATTTTGTGGTACACTGATGGTGCGTTGAATCTTGAACGCACCGCCTGAGAGGGTGCTCGCGCGTAGGCTCCTGTTCCTCCGCCTTGATTGCCCCCTGAGCGTCGTCGAGCGACGCGCCGGTTTGTAAGGGCCCGTACGGGCCAGTTTTCCAAGGAGCCTATGTGGCCAAGCGCATCTATGTAGGGAATCTGCCCTACACTATGGACAACCAGCAACTCGCCAATCTGTTCAGCGAGTATGGTCAGGTGGATGAAGCCACCGTGATCACCGACCGCGACAGCGGCCAGAGCAAAGGTTTCGGATTTGTACAGATGGCGGTAGACGCCGAAGCACTCAACGCCATTGCGCAACTCAATGGCGCGCAGGTAGGCAACAGGACCCTGCGTGTCAACGAGGCGCAGCCACGTTCTGAGCGAACTGGCGGCGGCGGCGGTGGCCGTGGTCGCGACAACTATGGCGGCGGCGGTGGTGGCCGCTATGATCGCCGCAACGACGAATATCGTAGCGATCGTTCCTGGTAGGCGATCCAGCAACCGTGTCCGCCGGCTCTTAGCGAGCGGTTGCGGTTGACCTTTGTGATCGCGAGTGGGGAAAGCGGTTGACTGGCTCGCTGTCACTCGCTGTTAGCCAGTTCCAATTTTACCGTCCCAACGCCCGTCTCATCCACCTCAACCGCTGGATGAGACGGGCGACGTTTTCGTGCACGCCGATGCGCCGCGGATGATAGGCCACGAGCCGGAGTCCCCAGGGAGTCCGGCTCGTGGTGGTCGATGGCGGCAGGGGATGGCTCAGCCCATGTGGTGTTGCGGATGATCGGTATGCGACGCGTGCAACGAATGGTCAGTCCCATGGGTATGGGCGGTTTCGCCGCCCTCATGGTGATGACGATGGTGGTGGTGGCCATGCTCGCCATGCGCATGCTTGTGACTGTGGTGTCCCTCGCCGTGATGAACGTACTCGGGAGCATTCTCATCTACAGGTGTCGGTGCCGGGGTGCCTGCTGGTGTAGTGCCTGACATACGCGGGTTCCCTTCTACTTGTCGACTCAATGGCCGCCCGCATCACAAAGAGCGCAATGGCGGCCCTCACTACCCCATGGCTGTTCATCCGAGATCTGCCGCCGACCAGACTACGCCTCTCGCTCACTCGATATTGAGCAGGTGGCGGGCGTAATATACCACAAGGCGCCGGATAGCCGTGTCAAGTTCCAGATACCAGTTCGTCATCAGGAATGACAATGCGACTTCACGGTTACCTCCCTCACTCTCTATCACCTGCTCACCCTCCTGGAGGCCCACATGCGCGCCAGTTTCGTGCACACCGCCGATAATCATCTGGGCTACGAACAATACGGCGTCAAAGAGCGCTACAATGATTTTGCGCTGGCGTTCCAGGCCGTAGTCGACGACGCGATCAAACGCCGCGCGGACTTTTTCGTGATCGCCGGCGATCTCTTTAACAAGCGGGCCATTGACGCGCTCACGTTGATTCAGGCGCAAGAGGCGCTGCAGCGGCTACAGGCCGCGGGTATCCCCGCGATTGCCATCGAAGGCAATCACGATCGCAGCTACTATCGCGATGGTATCTCCTGGCTTCAGTTTCTGGGGTGGCAGGGGACGTTGTGCCTGCTCAACCCGCTCGTGCGCGACGGCGTGCCAGTGCTGACGCCGTGGGACCAGCAGGCCATGCGCGGTGCATACGTAGATCTATGTGGCGGAGCGTTGCGGGTCTATGGCCTTCCCTGGTACGGCGCAGCCACTGCCCGGGTGATGGAGCAATTCGCCGGCGAGCTGGGTCGCATGCGGGCCGAAGAGGAAGCCGCGGGGGTCCAGTACCGCGTGCTTCTGCTGCATACCGGCGTGGAAGGTATGCTCCCGCAACTGCATGGCCTGCCGACCCGCCAGCAATTCGAGCCGCTGCGCGAGTTGGTGGACTACGTCGCCCTGGGACACGTGCATAAGCCCTACGAGATCGAGAACTGGCTCTACAACCCTGGATCGACCGAGACCTGGGGTGCCGAGGAAGCGGCCTGGGATCGTGGCTACTACTACGTGGAGGTTGATACCGATTCCCTCGAACCGCCGCGCCACCACGCACGCCACATTGTCAATCCGCGCCGCCCGTTTCATCGCCTGATCTTTCGCGTGGATGGCGTGCCCGAACCCACCGCGCTCTATGCGCGGTTCGACCACTTCTGCCAGCGACAGGCGCTCGAACACCTGCCACCGAGTGGCCGCGCATCGCCGCCGGCGCCAGTGGTGGATGTCACGCTGACGGGCATCCTGGGCTTCGATACCAGTGCCCTGGAGCGCGCGCAACTGGAGGAATGTGTGGAGCGTCATTTCCACCCGCTGGTCGTGCGGATCCACGACACGACGCGTGAGACCGAGTTTGATCCCGATACGGAAGCGGATGGTGATGGACGCGATCGCACCACCTGGCACCAGCTCGAATTGCGCATTTTCCAGGATCTGATCGGACGCGACGCGCGCTACTTGCCTGAAGCCGGCCGCTGGGCGACGACCCTTGCCGAACTCAAGCAAATGGCGCTGGACGGGGAAGAGCCAGCCGCGATCGCCACCAAACTGCGCGACGCCCGCGACCGCCTGATGCGCCATTGACCTGGTGGACTTTGCCGGACGCCCTCTCGAACAGATGTACCAGATTTGCTCGACCGGTGGTACCAGGTTTCCGGTGGCTCGCGCAGGCGCTGACCGCGGCCTTCAAGTTCACGCGTGGCACAGCTCCGTGACGCGGTATGACCGGTGCCCCACGATCTAGCGCGCGTGTGAGATAATCGAGAGCAGCACCACGTGGAGCGCACGAGTGGCGGTGGTATGCGGGTAGGGTCAGGGTCGGCGCACAAGAGAAGGAACAGAGCAACATGGGCATGAACATCATCGAACAGGCCATCCAGCAGGTGACGCTGGGCAGCGCGGTACGACAGAATCACGCGCTGGAGCATGCGACCATCGGACTGCTCAACAAGCGACATCCCGAGGCGCGCCTGTCGGGTATTTCGTTCGCGGTTGGGTTTTTCGTCTTCGGCGAGGTGCCGACGGCGGCGGTGGAGGCCTGCGCACAACAGGCGCTGGGCTTGCTGCGAGGTGGACAACCAGAGATGGCGATTCACGAGCGCTGTGGCACCAACCTCGCGGTGGCGGGGATGTTGACGGGATTGTCGGCGATGACGGTGGCCCGCATGCGTCGCCCGTTCAACACCTTCAACAATGTGATACTGGCCTCGACCGCCTCGCTGGTGCTCGCCCGACCACTGGGTTTGCTGGTGCAGCGGTATGTGACCACGCGAACGCCCGCCGATTCCATGCGCGTGGTGCGCGTCAGCAAGATGACCTTTCTGGGGGCGCCAGCGCATTTCGTGACCACTGACAATCCCAGTGCGCGGCTGCTCGCCGCCGGCGAATAGACCGGGGCGGCGAGTCCGCGCGTCCGCATCCCGGGCGACCCGCTGGCTCATGCGCCAGGCGCGGAGCGGGTGACCAGTCGCGCCAGCGCGGGCCGCAAAGTTGAAGGGCGAGACGATGAGGCAGGATGCGTTGTCCCTGCTCCACCGGCGTATTGGCGAGACGGTGGCCTGGTGTGCTTGGCAACCATTTGTGAAGAACGCCTGCACGCTACCCGATCTCGCGTACATCTGGCACCTGGAGCTGGCCCAGATTGACGCACCGCGAATTGGTGCGAGTCCACCGGTCAGCGTGCTCCGCACACCCGAATTGGAACCGCCGAACTTCTTCGCCGATGCGACGACCTTTCTGGGACGACGCATCGGCGTCGAAATGCTGGCAAAGTCTCGTGCGCTGCTGCTGCGTGAGCGCGACGCCTATCCAGCTGACCTGCCGGTTGAACTGGGCAGAGGTCGGTTCCTGCTCTACGACCCCAACTCCACCGACGAGGGTGGCGCCGCGCTCGCCGCCTCAGCAGGCTTTTTCACCGGGGCGGATGCGCCGCCGTGGGATACCTGGATCATGTTTCTGCAAGAGACGTCCCAGCCGGTTCCGGGAGCAGCATGGGCCTCATACCTGGTGAGCTGGGTGCCGCCGAACCTGGTGGAGGTGGCCGCAGCTGGTATGGCCGTCTGTCCGATGGGCTGCATCGCCTGGGCTGACGAGTGCGATACCGCCATCACGCGGTTTCTACGGAGCGCGAACCTGCTCCGGTAAGCGCGTGCGCTGAGGCGTGGATGGGTCGCCGTTGAGCGCGATGACCAGGCCACCCAGCACGGCCACCAGGCCGCCGCCTGCCTGCGGCAGTGTCAAGCGATCATGCAGCAGCAGCACCGCCAGCAGCGTGGCAAAGAGCGGAACGGTTTGCAAGATCGCCGCCATCTCCCAGGCTTTGAGCAGCCGCAGTCCCGTTTGCTGGCTGAGATAGGCGATACAGAAATTGGTGACGGCATACGCCGGCAGCACCAGTACAAGCGTGCTGAGCGCGGGGTGCCAGAGGAAGGAATGACCCACAACCAGGAACTGGATCAGCAGAATCGGAAAGAGGAGGGCCGCGCCCAGCAACAGGCGCCAGGCGGTCAGCAAGAGTGGGTCGATCCGCACGCTGAGGCGCTTGGCGGGGATGAGGCCGAAACCCACGCCAATCGCGCCAAGGAGGATCAGCAGGTCACCCAGTCCGCTGTTGGCGTGCGCGGCGGCAGGAGGCGCCGCGAGAATGACCAGCGCACTGCCCACCAGCAGCAAGAGGATGCCGCTACTTTGCCGCGCGCGTACCCGCTCGCCGAGCAAGAGCACGGCGAAGACGAGGGAGGCAACCCCGTTGAGCTGGAAGACGAAGCTCCCTTCGATCGCGCCGGTACGCGCGAACCCGGAGACGATCACCAGCAGTGGTAAGGCAGTACCCAGGCTGGCGAGCAGGATCAGGTCGAGCCAGTCGTGGCGGGCAAGGTGAGCGAGCGGTCGGAGGAGCGCGGTGCCGGACAGTCGGAGGTAGCCGGCGAGCAAGAGGCCACCACCGGTGAGGCTCGCGAAGGCCACGATCGGCGCATCGATCTGGGTGCCCAGAATCCTGGCGAGCACGATGCCCAGGCCAAACATGACCGCGGCAGTGCCCGCAAAGCATGCGCCACGCAGATGCATGAGTTCGCTCCGATGTCAGTCTAGGTGAGCCGTGGAAAACGCATGCCAACCAGCACCAATCGTAGCGCGCGCTCCGCCGCCGCCGCCAGCAACTCGCGGGCGCGGCGCATACTTTCATCCAGCGCGAGTGGACCGTCGGCGATGGGGACCACCGCATTGATGCCGCGCGCGTAGAGCGCTTCGTAGCCGGAGCGCAGACCTCCGGCCAGCGCGACGACGGGAATCCGCTGGCGAAGGGCTGCCTCAGCCACCGCGCTGACCGCCTTGCCATATGCCGTTTGCTCGTCCAGCCGGCCTTCCGCGGTGAAGACGAGCGCGGCGCCGCGCAGCCGCTCATCAAAGCTAATCGCTTCCAACACCAGCGCCGCGCCAGGGCGCAACTGAGCATGGAGGAACGCGAGCAGTCCCGCACCCAGGCCACCTGCCGCGCCCGCGCCGGGTGTTTCGGCCACCGCGGCGCCCAGATCGCGTTGCAGAAGAGTGGCGTAGTGCGCCAGTGCGGCATCCAGCTCCGCGACCATCGCGGGCGTAGCCCCTTTCTGGGGACCGTAGACGGCTGAGGCTCCGTGCGGGCCGCAGAGTGGGTTCGTAACGTCCGAGGCGACGATGACTTCGCAGTCAGCCAGCCGCGGATCGAGTCCCTGGACGTCGATGCGCGCCAGGCGGGCCAGCACCGCGCCGCCCGGTGGGAGATCGTGGCCGGCGGCATCCAGCAGCCGCGCCCCCAGCGCCTGCGCCATACCCGCGCCGCCATCATTGGTGGCACTGCCGCCGATGCCAATGAGCAGGCGACGGGCACCGGCATCTAGCGCCGCGCGGACCAGTTCGCCAGTGCCGCGCGTCGTCGCGATGCGTGGATCGCGCCGCGCGCGTGGAACCAGCGGCAGCCCGGAGGCCGCCGCCATCTCGATGACAGCGGAGGGGACCTCTCCCCCGGCCCCTCCCCGGTCGCGGGGAGGGGAGGCAGAGGCAGACGCAGACGCAGACGCAGAGGCAGAGGCAGAGGGCGTACCTTCGTACGCCCCTACGGAGGATGGGGGGGGGAAGGCGGTGGAGGAGGGCCCCAGCAGCCCGAAGGTGGCCTCGACGGGTTCGCCCAAGGGGCCAGTGACCGGCTGGGTGAGGAGACGCCCGCCGGTGGCGGAGACCAGCGCCGCTACGGTGCCCTCGCCGCCATCGGCAACTGGCACGACGACGACTTCTACGTCGGGCAACGCGGCGCGCAGCCCCGCGGCGATAGCCGCACCCACCTCCACGGCCTCCAGGCTCCCCTTGAGGGCCTGCGGCGCCACCACGATCTTCATGCAATTTCCCTCACCGGTTTCGCCCACGTGTCCTCTGCCGCATGCCATCGTATCGTATGCTCGTGACTCCCCGCGCAAACGGTGAGACCGGGCACCACTTCACACCCCGCGAAAGCATTGCGCCACGACGTGCGCCGGCGCGCCATGGCAGCCACCAGCGTTCGAAACCTGGAGGCACCACGGAGCGATGCTCCCAGGTGCTTTGACAATCCCCGTGCTGTCGGGTAACGTGAAAATGGTACTGGCCAGGGAGCGGCCACCTGCTGGCCACAGGGTCGCGCCTGAGCAAAGACCGCGGAGCGAGCAAGAGACCCCTTTTCCGCCACCCTGGTTTGGCGCGGGACTACTGCGATGGAGCGGAAACGGACAGATGATGCGTGCCAGGCGAATGATCGCACACTTGGGCGTAGCGCTGTTGCTGGCAGCTATGCTGCTCGCTGGCTGCGGCACGACGCCGGTTGCGCATGGACCGGTGACGCTCACCTACTGGTACACCGAGGGCACCAGCGCCGCGCCCGCCATCACCCAGCTGATCGCAACGTTCGAGCGGCAAAACCCAGGCATCAGGATCGCCGCGCGCGCGGTGGACCTCGCTTCGTCCTATGGCCAATTTGTGGCGGCCGCCCGCGCGGGACATCCGCCCGACGCGATTCGCATCGCCGCCAGCTGGACGGTGGGGCTGGCCAGTGCCGGCTACCTCCTCGATCTCGATCCCACTCGCGGCGACGTGGCGGACTGGCTCCCGGTGCCGCTGACCTACGCGACCTGGCACGGCCGGATCTATGCCCTGCCCCAGGAAACCGATCTGCTCGCGCTGTATTACAACAAAGCGCTGTTTCAGGCGGCGCATCTCAGCGCGCCACCGGCCACCTGGGCCAGCTTCGATAGCGACAATCGCAAACTGACGACCGCGAGCCAGTTCGGCTGGAGCTTTGAGGGCAGTGCGTACATGGCGCAGGCGTTCATCTATGGCTTTGGTGGTGGGCTGATTGACACCACCACCGCGCCGCCGAAGGTCGTCATCAACCGGGCGGCGTCGGTGGCGGGGCTCAATGCGCTCAAGCGCGAACTGGCATACGCGCCGCCGGTGAATTTCACTACCGGCTACACCGACGCCGTTGATTCATTCAAGGCGGGAGCATCGGCCATGCTGCTCGATGGCTCGTGGGACTATGCCACGATCCTGACCGGTTCAGCGTTCACAACGTCCGCCAATCTGGGGGTTGCCGCTGTGCCGTTCGATCCCGCCTGTTGTGATGCCGCCACACCGCGCGCGGTGGCGGGCGGACAGAGCTACGCCGTGGCGGCGTCCGGCGCGCATCCCGCGGAAGCCGCGCGATTCGTGGCGTTTCTGGCGTCGGAGTCGAGCCAGATGGCCATTGCGGCGCAAAATCACACGCTCCCCGCGCGCCTGTCAGTCTATACCGATCCCGCCTCGGGAGCGGATACCGCGCTCGGTGCCTTCGCGCCGCTGCTGGCGACGCAGGTGGCTCGGCCGTTGCTGGCGAGCGGCGACGCGATCTACGCTCCGCAATCGGGGTTCGACGATGAGTTGCGTGCGTTGCTCACGGGGAGCGAGGATGCGCAGACGGCCGCCGATCACATGGCGCGGCAATTCACGCAGTTGCTGGGCAGCGGCTAGCCGCTTGATATTGGCCTGTTTTCTGCGAGAGCGCAATTGAAAGGAACCTCCAGCCATGTCCGATCCCGAGAGCGGCGACGCGGCCAGCTATGCCCGGCAGCACGCGGGCGAGCGGGATGCGTTGCTCAGCCCCGCCCAGCGCGATCTGCTGGGTCGGGTCATCGCGCGGCGTATCGAGCGGGGCGCGAAACTGGATGCGATCGCACGCGCCGTGGCGCACGCGCTGCCCGAGCTCGATCCCGCGGGCGCGCGCCGGCTGGGCCGCGATGAGACCTTGCGGGCGCTGGCGTGGGAGGGACTGAGCCGGCTGCGCGCAGCCGGAGCGCCTCAGGTGGCGCTCAGTCCGGCGCGCGACGCCTGCCCGGCGTGTGTGGCCGCCGGTGGTGTTTACGCAATCTCCGATGCGCCAACGATCCCCGTGGTTGGTTGTACCCATGGGTCAGGCTGTCGCTGCCGGTATGAGGCCGTCGAAGCGGGCGGGATGGCGCGTCCATCGGCCACGGAACCCGGTGCAACCCCAGTACCCGCGACGCAGGGAGAGGTCCCTCAGCGCCCCTGGTACCGTCCACATGCGCCGCGCCCGCATCCGCCGCGCTGGACCGAGGAGGAGCGGGCCGCCCGCCAGACGATACGACCCACCCAACCGGTGCGCACAGCGCGAACGCGAACGCCGCGTCCACCACGCGAAACTGAATGAGGGGTTGGATACAGCGACATGGTCGGACGTAGCGCTGAGAGTATAGAATCATGCGTTCGAGATATGGGAAGAGAAACAAGGCAGGCGGAGTATCCCTTGCGCTTGCT
>DASYGC010000307.1:0-1515 GCA_036000225.1 Ktedonobacterales bacterium
CTCCACGTGCCCGAGTTGGTGGGCTGGGCCGGCGAACAGACCATGATCGTGCCGCAGCCCTGCCTCAGTTGCCGGCCCTGACTTTGGGGTACAGCAATACGCACTGACCTTGGGCTAGCAGCACCTTACCCCTCTTGCGCCTCCTGGATGAGAGCGGTCATCGCCGTGTTGTAGCGGCGCTCCGCGGCATCTATGCCGTTGACGCGCGCATCGTCGAGCAGAGCCAGTTTGAGGGTGCTGATCTTCTGGCGCACGTCGGCCAAGGGATCGGAGGGATGCTCCCGCGCCGCCACTGCGGCCAGGCGTCCGATCATACGGATGGCATCTGGATCGAGGAGCGTAGACTGAAATTGCCTGAGAACCGCCGTGGCGTCCCAGACCGCGGCGGAAAGCAGGGTCGCGCCAGCGTGAATAATGGCTTCGCGGCGCTGTTTCTCCTGGGCGACCGAGGCAGAGATGCCCTTTTCATTAGCCATGCGCAGGAACGCATAAACGACTTGCATGGGGACCGCGATCGGGTTGCCCTCGCGTTGCGCATCGTGGAGGGCGCGCTCGAACGAGCGCAATGAGCTCGATGTGAGCAATTCCCCTCGCTGTGCTGTCACGATACGGCCCCACTCCTCAGGCGATTCAGCGTCGAGCAGTGATTTCACTGCCAGATGCCAGGAGAGATCGGACATTTCAGGGTCTCCTTTGGCCGCATGAGGCTTGCGTAAGAGTCCGCCTTTCAGGTTGGGCAACCGGTGTACTTCCGCAATGGCCCGCGACGCAATAGTTCGCGCCGCGACGTGTACACCCGCTCAGTCGTAGTACGCTGGCGGGTGACGCAGGCTGGCCCACTGGGTGGGGTCGTGGCCGCAGATCACCTGCGCACCGGCGCTGGCGGCCACGGCACGCAAGCGATCCATGCTGGCGCGCGCGGCAACGGGATCGGCGGCGGCGCCCAGTTCGTCGGCCTGCCACAACTGCTGGATGTAGACCGCGTCGGCGGTGAAGAGCAGCGGCCCGCTGCCGGCAAGCCGCACGAGCAGCGATTGGTGGCCGGGCGTGTGGCCCGGTGTGGCCAGCAGCTCGACCCCTGGCGCCAGGGTATGGTCGCCCACAACCGTCTGGTAGCGCAACTCCGATGCTTTCCACCACGGAAGCTCGGACGAGCCTGGCCTTGCCTGCACCATCGCGTAGTCCGCCTCCTGCAGCAAAATGGGACAGTGGGTGAACCGCGGATTGCCGCCACAGTGGTCGAAATGCGTGTGGGTGTTGACCACCAGATCAATATCCGCCGGGCGCAATCCCAGTGCGGCCAGTTGGCCCACGATCGTGTCGCCCGCGCCACCCTCCGCCACGAAGGCAGGCGGGTCCGGCTCGTCGTCATCCGCCAGCACGCGCGGATCGCCCGCATAGCACATATCCGGCATGCCGGTATCCACCAGGATCGTCTGTCCGTCGGTCTGCAGCAGATACGCCGGAATGGGAATACGCAGCCGCGTGCCCACGTTGCGCCCCGGCGTCAGTGCG
>DASYGC010000308.1:0-3738 GCA_036000225.1 Ktedonobacterales bacterium
GTACCCTCTCCTGGCTGCCAGGTGTAGAAGCCGATAGTGCAGCACACATGGAAGCCCAGCCGCAAATAGATCGGGTGGCCCATCTCCGAGGCTTCGAGCACGCCGGCCCGATAGCCCAGTGCGCGCGCGTCATACAGCGGGGCGAGCGTGAGCGCGGCTCCCAGTCCCCGCCGGCGAAAGTTGGGCATGGTCGCGACGGTGTAAATGCCCGCGACGCCGCCGCCTAGCACCAACATGGAACATGCGGCCGGGGCGTCATCCACCGTGGCGAGGTAGAAGCGCACCGGTGCGGCATCGTCCAGGCTGTAGACGGCCAGGAACGGCTCGATCACCGTTTCGGCACCCGCCGGGAATTCAAATCCCGCAGCGGCGACGGCCGCCCAGGTGCGTAGCGCAGCGAGATCGCGCACCCGCGCGATGGCCACCTGCGCATCCAGCGGCGTGGGTTCGGGCAGCGTGCGCAGATCAATGGCCATGCCTGGATCATCGCTATCGTGACTGAAGCCGTGCGCCAGCAGGTGCTGGCCCAGATCCGCCGGTTGGGACCCGGGGCCGGTGTACCAGAGCAGCGGGACACCGCGCGCCTTGTAGGGCTCCAGCGTGGCTTCGATGCGAGCATCGGCATTGGTGGGGGTGAAGCGCGCACCGGCAACGGGATTGAGATTGGGAAAGGGCGCTCCCGAGATCGCCCACTCCAGATCGGCCTCCTCAGCGCCCGAGGCGCCAGGCAGCGCGCGCGTGATGGCCACGAGCGCGGCGATGTTGCCCTCGATGGCCTCGGTGAGTGCGGGCGTCGAGAGGTCGGTCAGGATGTCGGTCACAACTGCTGCTCCTGGCTAAACGCGAGCGCATCGGCGAACATGGAAGTGTCACCCCAAGAATACCGGTCGTCAGATGGACTGGCGTGTCTCGCCGCACTATACAACACCCTTCACCACTCGCGACACTGGAAGACCACCCGCCGCCTGTTCTATAATCAATCGGTGTGCCGGGCCGCGCTTCGCTACCACTATTCACCCACCACGCGTTTTCGCCCTGAACTGGCGCGCACCGCCTCGGCGCATGCGCTCCGCAGGCCGCCAGGTTACCCCACAGCTCCCCCATGAGGAGGTGCCCCATGCCCATCAACGCCGGCGACGCGACCATCATCGAAGATATTTACGCGCGCGAAGTGCTGGACTCGCGCGGCAATCCCACGCTTGAGGTGACGGTCGCCCTCATGGGGGGCGCGCGGGGCACCGCGCTGGTGCCTTCGGGCGCCTCCACCGGGGCGCACGAGGCGGTTGAGCTGCGCGATGGCGACAAGAAGCGCTATGGCGGCAAAGGGGTCCTCAACGCGGTCAGCAACGTGAACGAAACGCTGGAGGACGCGCTGACCGGCCTGGACGCGCTGGACCAAATCGCGCTGGACGAGCAGATGATCGCGCTGGATGGCACGCCCAACAAGAGCCAGTTGGGCGCCAATGCCATCCTCGGCGTGTCGCTGGCAGTGGCGCGCGCGGCGGCCGAGGCGCTGGATCAGTCGCTCTACCGCTACCTGGGTGGTGTCGGGGCCCGCACGCTGCCCCTCCCGTTGATGAACATCCTCAATGGCGGCAAGCACGCCGAGGACTCGACCGACGTACAGGAGTTCATGGTCCTGCCTACCGGCGCGCCTTCCTTTCGCGAGGGAGTGCGCTGGTGCATCGAGGTCTACCACGCGCTGAAAAAGGTGCTGCGCGATCGCGGCTTGAATACCAATATCGGCGACGAGGGCGGTTTCGCGCCGTCGCTGCCCTCCAACCGCGACGCGCTCGAACTGATCGTCGCCGCCATCCAGGCGGCGGGCTATCGGCCGGGCAGCGACATCTGCCTCGGGCTGGATCCAGCGGCCAGTGAGTTCTACGACAATGGCAAGTATGTGCTGGCGCGCGAAGGACGCACGCTCTCGTCCTCCGAGATGGTGGGCCTCTACGAGCAGTGGCTCGGCGAATACCCCATCGTCACCATCGAAGATGGGCTGGCCGAGGATGACTGGACGGGCTGGGCCGACCTGACCCGGCGGCTCGGCGGCCGGGTGCAGCTGGTGGGTGACGATATCTTCGTCACCAACACCCAGCGGCTGGCGCGCGGCATCCGCGAGGGGGTGAGCAACTCGATCCTGGTCAAGCTGAACCAGGTCGGCACGCTCACCGAGACGTTGGCGGCCATCGAGCTGGCCAAACGCGCGCGCTTCACGGCGGTGGTTTCGCATCGCTCTGGCGAGACGGAAGATACGACCATCGCCGATCTGGTGGTGGCGACCAATGCCGGCCAGATCAAAGCCGGCGCTCCGGCGCGCTCCGATCGCGTCGCCAAGTATAACCGGCTGCTGGCCATCGAGGACGAGTTGGGCGACTCGGCGCGCTACGCCGGCTTCGGCGCGTTCTACAATGTGCCCGCACTGGCGGCGCGTGCGAAGTAGGAGAGGAGCGATCTTCCGATGAGCGATTCAGGCACGACGCAACCTACACCACCCACACCACCAACACCGCCGACCTCCACTTCGCTGGCGCGGGGGCGGGTTCCTACGATTCACTATGAGTTGAGCTATGTCGTCCAGCATGCCGAGCGCGGGCCGCGCGGGGCCATCGTGCTGTTGCACGATCTGCCGGGGGGCGCGTTCGTCTGGCAGAGCGTGCTGCCGCGGCTGGCGGCCACCGGGCGCGCGGTCTATGCCTTCGACCTGCTGTGCTATGGCCAGTCTGACCATCCCTGGCCGGCGGACTGCTCGGTGTGGGGCCATGCCGACAACCTGGCGCCGGCCCTGCGCGCCCTGGGGCTGACGGAGATCGTGCTGGTCGGGTTCGGTGTGGGCGGCGGCGTCGCGCAGGTGCTGGTCAATCGCCTCTATCGTGAGGGCATCGCAGCCCTGGCGCTGATCGACACCTACGCTTACCAGTACGCCTACGCCCCTGCCTGGCCGATGACGCAGATGGAGCAGCGCCACGACCCCGACGCGCCCAAGAACACTTCCACCGAACAGGCGCTTGCCGACCTGCGCGCCACGCTGCCTGGTGGCTCCGCCAACCCACAATTCCTCGCCGGCAGCGCGCTGGATGCCTACTGCCGGGAGTGGAACAGCGCAGAGGGGCGCGAGTTGCTCTTCCAGCATATCCGGCAGATGAACCCGAACTACATCCTGTCGGTGGCCTCCGACAACAAGCGGCTGAAGCTGCCGGCGCTGGTGATCTGGGGCGAGCGTGACCAGGTGACGCCGCTCGCGCTGGGCCAGCGTCTGGCGCGCGACATTCCCGGTGCGCGGCTGGAGATCGTGGCCGGCGCGGGCCACCTGATCCTGGACGATGCCCCCGAGAAGGTAGGCGGCCTGCTGGCGGACTTCGTCGCTGGCCTGAACAACTGAATATCGGCGGCCAATCATCCAACCGTCAGGTGATTAGTTGCGCACCATCGTGGCGCACGGGTACATATTCTGCGCCCGCCCGGTCCGTAGGGTTTACGGATGTAAACCCTACGGATCCCGTTATCTGTCGTAGTGGCAACGCTACGCTACGGGTGTGCGCTCTGGATCCCGTTACGCGCACGCCTTCGCCCCAACCGCCTATCGCTTCTCGGTAGCATGCAGCAGCTCGTGCCATAGCCGCAGCGGCGAGACGCGACCCAGCCCGGCGAACTGCGCGTCGCCCGCCTCGATGACAATCCACTCGCCCGTCTCGAGCTGGCCAACATCTACGATCAGCAAGGGTACGCGCAGGCGGC
>DASYGC010000309.1:0-1666 GCA_036000225.1 Ktedonobacterales bacterium
GACCAGAAGCAGGTGGCCGTTGACCAGTTGTTGCGCATTCACCGCACGCTGGTCGTGGTGGACAATTTTGAGACGATCGAGGATCCCGGTCTGTCGGCCTGGCTAGAGCGAATGCCCGAGCCCAGCAAGGTGTTGCTGACCACGCGAGATGGTCAACTGCGCGGCGGTTGGGATACGCACCTGGGTGGGCTCGACGAGCCCGAGGCGCTGGAGCTGGTGCGCCGCCACGCGCGTCGCCTGGGTCTGACCCGCGCGGAGGCCGCGCCCGAGCGCGAACTGACGCCGCTGGTGACGGTGACGCAGGGCAACCCGCGCGCGCTGGGCATGGCGGTCGGCTACCTGAAGGGCGGGCACCGGCGGCTGCCGGAGGTGGTCGAGGGGCTGTATGCGGCCAGCCAGTCGGTTGGCGACATTTTCGCCAATCTGTTCGATTGGCATTGGACCGCGCTCGCACCCGATGCGCAGCGGGTGCTGCTGGCGATGTCATTCTTCGCCGACACCGCGGGCCGAGCGGAACTGGGCGCGGCGGCAGATCTGGATGGCCAGCGCCTGGATGCCGCGCTGGAACAACTGGTGACCATGTCGTTGTTTGATCCGCAGGAGGGCGCGCGCGACACCGCGCGCTATCGCATCCACCCGCTGACACGCGCCTTCGCGGCCACCAGGTCCGCCCAGCCTGAGGCGCGGCAGTGGGTGCGCGAGGCGCGTGAACGGTGGGTAGCCTGGTACCGCCAGTTCGCGCGCGCGTATGCGGGCCGCGACCGGGCCCAGGGGGCGATTCGCTTTGATCTGCTGCAGGAGGAGTGGATCAACCTGGTGGCGGTCTTCAGCTGGTGCGCGGCCAACGGGCGCTACGAGGATCTGAAAGGCTTCTGGTGGGACGACCGCCTGGGGCAGGTGGCAGCGGTGAGCAACTACTGGCCAGACGTGCTGGTGTGGTGCGATTGGCTGCTGGACGCGGCGGAGCGGCGGGGCGATTGGCCCTGCGTCGCGCAAGCGCTGGGCAGCAAGAGCTGGGCGTTGATTCAGATGGGGCACCCGACGCAACTGGAGGAGGCCGCCCGCCTGCTCGCGCGTATCTGGAGGCTGCGACGGCGCACGCCCACGGTCTCCTGGTTCCTGCTGGTCGTGCCCTGTATCTGGCTGCGCCTGCGCCAGAATCGCTATGAGCGGGGATTGTGGTGGCTGGCGCGGGCGGAGCGATTGTTGCAACGGGGCGCGTTCGACGAGCAGGATCGCGCGTTGATGCTGATTCATATCCCTACCTATCGCGGACTGGCCTACCTGGGAATCGGTGATCTGGCGCGGGCTCGATCCTGCTGTTACCAGGCGATCGGTCAGGCGCAGGCGCTCGGCTGGCATCAACCGATCATTCATGTGCGCAACTATCTGGCCGATATCGCGTTGCGCGAGCCGGACCTGGATGCGGCTGAAAACCTGCTGCGTGAAGGACTGCCCGAGGCGCAACACGATGGCGACAAGCGGCGCATCGCTCTGTATCAGCGGTCGTTCGCGCACCTGGAGCACGCGCGCCACCAGCCGGAGGCGGCGCGCCGCTACGCGACGGAGGCGCTGGATAGTTTCGAGCGCCTGGGGATGCATCCCGAGACGGCGGCGATGCGCCTATTGCTCGACAGCGTCGCGGAGGAGGGCTGATGCGGCATGC
>DASYGC010000310.1:0-10907 GCA_036000225.1 Ktedonobacterales bacterium
GCTCTATGGTGTGTTTCCGTACGCCATCCTCGTCGTGGCAATTGTAACCTATCTGGTGCTCATGCTCGTGTTCCGAAGCATCGTGCTCCCACTCAAAGCACTGCTCATGAACACCCTCTCGATTTTGGCCAGCTACGGTGCCCTTGTCTTCATTTTTCAGGAGGGCCATTTCGCCGGTCTACTGAATTTTACACCGCTAGGTTTCATCGAAGCATCATCGCCCATTCTCATGTTCTGCGCACTGTTCGGCCTATCGATGGACTACGAAGTCTTCCTGCTCAGTCGCATTCGCGAAGCCTACCAGGAAACACACATCAACACCGACGCGGTCGCTATCGGTCTCGAACGCAGCGGCAGCATCATTACGAGTGCCGCCGCGATCGTCATTCTCGTGAGTCTGGCGTTCGCTTCAGCGGACATGTTGCTCGTGAAGGCACTAGGTATCGGCATGGCGCTCGCCGTGCTTGTCGATGCCACACTCGTTCGTGGCCTGCTCGTTCCCGCCACTATGCGCCTCCTTGGCGATGCCAACTGGTGGTGGCCCTGGCCGCTGAGCTCCTGGTTGCCTGCTAATGCTCTGCGCACGGTAACACCACTGCAATCAGGGTTTGATCCACCCTCTTCCAGCCCCACTAACCTACGCAAGGGTAGCACGCCTGGCGTCGATGATTCGGTGACTCCGATAGGAAGGAATCCGTAATGCATGCTCCGGCTCGACGCCCGATGGTGTTATGCGTTAGTGTGCTCGTGGCGCTGCTCGCTGGCTGCGGCGCCCCCGGAACGATCGGTGGCTCAGGGCACTTGCCAGGTACGCGAGTGCAACCGACCGCGGCGCCACTAGCGCCTATCCAGTTCCCCCAGGATGAAGCCCCACATCACGATCTCACGGAGTGGTGGTACTATACCGGCCATTTCCATGGCGACGATGCCCAGGGACAGAGCCATGCGTATGGTTTCGAGTTGACGGTTTTCCAGACTCTACGTGGTCAGTTCCCCCCCTACTACGCGGCGCATTTTGCCATTACCGATCTCGCCCGTGGCACCTTTCATTATGACCAGCGAACCGCGTTTGGCACACTGGCTTCAATCCCCACCGCTGGATCGACCAGTGGCTTCAGCCTCCCTGTGGCTGACTGGCATGTGCATGGACTTGCGGGACACGATGAACTCACCGCTCTCATGCCTGGTTATGGCATTAGCCTCACGCTGATTGCCCTCAAGCCGCCGGTGTTGCATGGTGGCAACGGACTCATCACCTACGGCCAGGCTGGCTTCTCGTACTACTATTCGCGTCCACTGATGGCTGTCACCGGCGCCATCACCGACCACAATGCTTCCATCAGAGTCAGCGGCATCGCATGGATGGATCACCAATGGGGCGATTTTGTTTCTCTGGCTGGCGCCGGTTGGGATTGGTTTAGTCTTCAACTCGACAACAACACCGAATATATGCTTTACATCATTCGCGATGTCCAGAAGCATCCGCTTGCCACAGTTGGCACCTATGTCGCACCCAGTGGCATCGCCAGCGAGGTGTCCGCCACGTCGATTGCTGTCCGTTCAACTGGCACCTGGACCAGCCCCGTCACTGGTGGCACGTATCCTTCTGGCTGGATCATCCACCTCGCGGTCGCGTCGCAGCAGGTAGCCCTCACGCTGATTCCTGACCTACGCGACCAGGAGCTCGTAACCGCGCAGTCTACTGGAGTAGCGTATTGGGAGGGCGCGGTACGCATCACTGGCTCAATTGGCGGCCATGCGGTGACCGGTCAAAGCTATGTCGAGCTCACTGGCTATGCCTCGCCGCCCGCCGGTGATCAAACTCCTCTGGTGCCGTAGCAACTGACCTCGTCATCGCCTACCCTCTGGCGCGGTCCATCAGGTGCCATTGATATCCGACGCACCCGCACGGACCACGGCAACGTGCTGTCCGGCGGCCTTGATGCCGTAATTGCCAGGTGTGGTACAATAGCCCTGTTGCCAGGCCGGACACCGCGATCACGGGCTGACGCGTCGCGGCCAGCACCACCACTGCACGCTGGCTCGGTTGAACGCACGCTCGCTGGGCAGCCGCGAATGGGCCGGAAATCGCTGTGCGGAACGTTGTACATTGCCCGGGCGAGACCGGAGGGGACGGGGAGCAACAATGGACGGCCGGATTCTCGACGGCGATCTTGCGACACTGGGTCTTCAAGCCACTCTCAAGATTCTCGCTCTCGGCGGAAAAACCGGCGTATTGACGGTTGTCTCTGGTTCAGAATCACTGCGCGTCTCCCTGAGCAATGGACACGTTGTCGCACTGGAAGAACCGAACATTGCTCCTCCAGATGTCGTGGAGATATTTCGCCTCCTAGGTCGGGTTCCGCGAGAGCAGGCCACTGAATTGCGTCCATTGGGCGGGGATAATCCGACCGCTGTCCTGGCTGTACTGGTTCATTGGGGGTTGATGAAACCAGCGGAAATGCAGCAGCGTGTCGAGTTCGGTGTCATCCAGGCGGTCAGTCGTGCGCTCCGCTGGGAGCGCGGGCGCTTCCAGTTCGACCGCGACATCGTGGATATTCAGGGCCGTATCGGGGCACCGCAGCCTTTCAATGTGGACCACATACTTCTAGAGGCCCTGCGGATGGCCGATGAATGGGACCAGCATAGCGGCCTCCATCTCACGCGTAGCACAGTGGCCCGCTGGATGCCCGAATTCCAGGGCGATGTCAACCAACTCGGACTGAGCCGAGAAGACATCAATGTGCTCTGCCTTTCTAACGGGCAGTTGCCCTTGCGCGCAATTGCATACGGTCTGCTGTTGCCGGAATCGCGTGTTGCGGTCATCATGCAGCGCCTGCTCGATCTCGGCCTCATCGAAGTCGTCGATGCGCGACTGGAGGCCGAACTGGAGCATAGTCTGGTAAATTTGCTGACGCAAACGCAATTTAAGTTGGTCAACGATCCGCGCGCGACACCAGATCAGCGTACCCTGACACTCATCCAGACCATGGGATCGTGCGTGAATGGGCTGCTCGCCCACCACGCGATTTTCGCCCGTACCTTGCGGGGGCGCGGCGAGTTACCTCGTAGTGAAGTGATCACTTACGTTCAGCAGACCTTCGCCCCGCTCGTTAATCGCATGCATCTCGAGTATCCACGTATGGATGAAGTCATTCGCCTGCAGGATGGTCAGCTCGACTATGCCGACGTCGTCTCCCTTGCAACGGTCGTGCGTGGCCCCGAGCTCACCGCCTGCTATTGGGACGCGGTACGGCTGCTCTACGATCTCATGCAGGGCGTCTTTGATCAAGTGATCACTGATGAAACCGGCGAATCGCGTATTGGGCGGCAGTTTCATGATTTGTGGATCGCGTTCATACGAGAGGTGGAAGATGAGATCGGCCGTCAACAGGCTCGACTGGCTGCTCTCAATCTCCCATCTGACCGCGAGCCGCGCGGTCGCGGCAACGCCGGATCCCGACAGGGTAACGACAGAGCAGACGCGGTGTTTGCTCCAGCTCGTGAATCGCGAAGGAGGTTCAGCTAATTGAACGAGCCAGTGGTGCTGGTGGTGGACGATAGCCCCACCGTACGCAAGATTGTTCAGCTCACCTTGCAACGCGAGCGTATTCGTGTTGTCACCGCGGGGGACGGCCTCAGCGCGCTGGCCGCCGTGAGCGATGAGGAGCCCGACCTGATCCTGCTGGACATCATGTTACCCCGTATGGACGGCTACTATATCTGCCAGGTTATTCGTAAGAACACGACCTTTAAAGATGTCCCCATCATCATGCTGAGCGGCAAAGATGGCTTGTTTGACAAGATGCGGGGCAAGCTCGCTGGTTCGACCGAGTACATCACCAAACCATTCGACTCGGCTGAACTGGTGCAGACGGTGAAACGCTACCTCGATCACGGGCCACTCCGAGATCGTTCCGCGCTCCAGTTGCGCCGCCCTGTCTGATCGTCCCACTCGCTCGGCCCCGTGCTGTGCGATAGTCGCGCTTCTCGACGCGCCCATTCCTGAAAAAGGGAGATAACCATGTCCGGGCCAAAGGTGCTCGTCGTCGACGATAGTTGGACCGATCTCACCCTCATTGCCACTCCGCTACGTGAGAGCGGTTTCGAGGTCATCACGGCGGTTGATGGCGACGAGGCGGTCGAGAAGGTCCTTCAAGAACATCCTCAATGTGTGGTGCTCGACGTGATCCTGCCGAAGCAAAACGGCTTCCAACTCTGCCGCCGGCTCAAATCAATGGAACAGAGCCGTGACATTCCGATTATCCTCATCAGTAGCAAGAACACGCCCCTCGACAAGCGCTGGGGCATGCAGCAAGGAGCGGAGATGTATCTCACGAAACCATTTAACAAGGAAGAGCTGGTTGCCAGCGTGCGCAGTCTGATCTAGTGACCGCGCTCGATGGGATACTGGCGAGCTCACCCGTGCCGGTAGGCAGGCGACTAATGGCTTCGCGGCTCGGGTGAACTCAGATTTGGGGGGCTTAAGTGGACAATTCGCGACAGGATTCTTACTCGTCACTTTCTTCTGACGAACGCGACGCGCAGGGACCGGCGCTTCGCGACGCGCTGCGCGCGCTTACGGCAGGAGGACCCACCAATGCCGCGAATCTGCCCGCTGGGCAGCTTTCTGAGTTGGCACAACGCCTGGCCCAAACCGGTGGTGCCAGTTCCGCTGATCTTGCCCGCATTTTGGGGCGGCCCAACGCCACTGGTGTCGATCCTTCAGTTCCGGTCGGCCCGCAGGCCATCGTCTGTGCACTCGATGACTTGCCATGCGCATTCCCAGGTGACATGGTGCAGGGAATCGAGCGGTTGACTGAAGTCACACCTGTGCCAAACACCGCCAGCTGGGTACTTGGTGTGGTTCAGCTTCGCGGGGTCATCCATTCCGTTGTCGACCTGCGCGCTTTTCTGGGGCTGACGCCGACCACGATTACCGGCCGCACTCGGCTCCTGGTTGTGAGCCAGCGCGGCATGACGATCGGTCTGGTTGTCGATGCGGTGCTCGAACTGCGCCCTGAAGCGCAGGTGCGCCCGAGGGGCAACGGACAAAGCTTGACGCAGTGGATTGCGCCGTATGCTGCTGGTGTGGCGGAGTTGGGAGGTAAGCAGGTGCAACTCATCGACGTGCCGCGACTCATGTTCGCGGACCAAATGCATCGATATAGCGCACAAGTCGCCTGACATCGTGCCACGTGTTCGTGCCACGGCTGGCCCAAAATTGATGCGCGCCTGCGAAGATGAGCGACGATTTCGCGGGTATTCACGAGCTTCACGGTGATTCGGAGAGGTACTTGAGACTCCCGTTCCACGCATTGCTGGCGACGCGGTTCGATCTCCCATATCAGGGGGCTGAATTAAAACGCCAATTGAGCGCTCCCACGCGCCTGGCACCGCTTTGAGTGCCGGCTGCTAATCGCAGCCTTAACAGAGGAGGCCCCTTTTCATGAATGCTGACGCTCGTCCAGGTATGTCGCTCGCGGGTCGGTTGCTGCTCTTGATGGCGTTGGTCGTTGGGGTCGCCGCCGCCACCGTCCTGGGACTGGGCCTCTGGGCCATTCAGTTGCTCGGCACCGCTGGCGCTTCTTCGTCCACAGTTCAGACCACGACGGTGCTAGGCGTCACGCTGGGTGCGACTGCCCTCGTCGTGTTTGTGTGTGCTGGCGGCTGGCTGTGGATGCGTTCTCTCATTCGCGCCCGCATGCTCGGACTCGCTGAGGTATTCGGCCAGGCGACTGCTGGTGATCGATCGCTGCGTGCGGTAGTCGTGGGCGATGACGAATTCGCCACGCTGGCCACCGCATTCAACTCGTTAATTGACAGTGGCGGTGGCGGCAGCGGCAGCGGCGGCGGTACCGGAGAAATCCAGGATGCCGCCGCTCTGCAAAGTCAGATCGAGAAGCTTCTGCAGGAAGTCAGTGCCGTCGGTGATGGCGACTTGCGCGTTCAGGCTGAAGTGACACCAGACACGCTCGGTGTCCTCGCAGACTCGTTCAACTATATGATCGAGGAATTGGCCAAGGTTGTGGGCCGCGTACAGGCCACTACATTGCAAGTCACCAATGCGACTCGCCGCCTGCTCGATCGCTCCGCCGAGGTAGCTCAGGCATCTGAGGCACAGTCCGCCCAGATTTCGCAGACCTCCGAAGCGGTTGCCCAGCTTGCCAATTTTGTCTCACTCTCCGCGCGGAATGCGCTCACCGCCAGCGACACTGCTCAGGAAGCCCTGCGCAACGCACAGCTCGGCCAAACGGCTGTCGTTCAGACCATCGACGGCATGGTTCATATTCGCGAAAATGTCCAGGAGACCTCGAAGCGCATCAAGCGCCTCGGCGAACGGTCTCAGGAAGTTGGCGAAATCGTTCGCCTGATTGAAGATATTGCCGATCAGACCAACCTGCTCGCCTTGAATGCCGCTATTCAGTCCGCCATGGCTGGCGAACACGGCCGCGGCTTTGCGGTGGTCGCTGATGAAATCCGCCTGCTGGCCGAACGCTCAACCGAGGCGACCAAACGCATTGCCACCATTGTGAAAAGCATCCAGGGCGACACCTACGAAGCGGTCGTCGCCATGGAAGAAAGCACACAGGAAGTTGTCAATGGTTCCCGGTTGGCCGATGAAGCGGGTCAGGCGCTGCAAAGTATCTTCGTCGCCGTAGAGCGGCAGGCCCAGACCATTGAGGGTATCGCCCACGCGGCCGCCGAGCGCGCGCCAACCTCTGAGGCGGTGGCTACGGCGATGAATCGCATTTCCGAAATTACCCGGCAAACTAACGCTGCCACCCAGGACGCGGCATCCAGTGTGAGTTATCTCGCCGAACTCGCGGAACAATTGCGTGCGTCTGTGGCGGCATTCCGCCTGCCTGAACGTGCCGCCGAGGCGCCCGCCCTGCCGATGCCGCCAGACAACGGATTCGCGCAGGGCCTCAACCTCCCCAATCTCGGTAGCCAGGGCTGGAACGGCCAGGCGGACTATCCGCTGCCCGCGCTGCCCGCGGCAGGCGGTATGTCGAATTTCGGCGGAATGCCCGATTATAATGGTGGGGCAGCCCCGAACTTCGGTGCCATGCCAGCGTATGGCAACGGTTCGATGCCCGATTACCATGGCGGTGCCGTGCCTGACTTCGGCGCTATGCCCGATTACAACGCTGGTGGCGGCGCCATGCCTGGCTATGCCGGAGGCGCCATGCCTGATTACAACAACGGCGCTATGCCTGATTACAACAACGGCGCTATGCCTGATTACAACAACGGCGCTATGCCCAACTTCGCACCGGGATACTATCCCCCGCTCAATGGTGACCAAGCGCGACCGGAGTATCCCGGGCAGCCCTTCCCAACTGGCCCAGCTGGCAGACCCCGTACGTCGGGCGAGTCGTATTGATCGGGCAACGCATCTGAGGTGGGTGCCTGGAGCTTCCACCGGCCGGGACTCGACCCCACAGTTCCGGCCAGTAGATTGACCTGTGGGGTAAAGCAGGTCTTACGACCTGGATGGGTACAAGCGTTATGTCCACTGATTTCGACAAGTTCGCGATACTCGACAGCTTCCTGGACGAAGTGGCCAGCTATCTGCCTGAGATTGAGGCCAACCTCGACCGTCTCCAGCAACGCCCTGAAGACGGCGAAGCGATCGAAGAGACCTATCGCCGTGCCCATACGATTGGCGGCTCTGCCGCCATGATGGACTTCATGGCGTTGGCGCATGTCGCCCAGGGCATGGAGGCCATTCTAGGCGCCGCACTGGATCACACCTCACCGCTTTCTTCGCCAACCATCGGCCTCCTGCGTCGTTCGTTCGGGCGCCTCACGCGCCTGGTGGATCAGGTTCGCACCGGCGGAGACGGCGCTCGGTTGGTTGAAGAGGATGATGCCGATCGCGCAGCCTCACGGGGTGAGACCGGTCACACGTCCTCGGCACCGGACTCGCGGTCGAACCAGTCGAACCGTGGCTTTGCGCCCGCTGCGCAGAACGATGTGGCTCCGGCCAGCGGCGGTCTCGGCGCTCCTGCCGCGGGCACGCCAAATATGCCAGACTGGCTCGCGGCCTTTGGCACTAGCAATCCTCCACCGCCTGCCTCTGGCTACAGCGCGGCGCACGAGACACCCAATCAAGCGTCACCGGTTACCGAGTTCCCTATGACGGCGCGCGCCACTCCTACCGGTCCAGATCAGTTCGGTGTCGCCCGCGGGCTGTCGACTTTTGCCAGACCCGCTGCGAACGAATCCACGGCCCCCATGCCCACTGTGGCGCGTGCGCCGAACACCGGCGATCCGTCTCCCGCATCGCGGCAGTCGTTCGCCAGCAGCGGCGTGTTTGATTTACCCTTGCCCATCGAGACTGACCTGACCAGTGATACCGATACCGCACGGGCGCTCGTCGCGATCAGTCCCTCCTGGGAGGTGCTGTACAATTCAGAAGATACCGTCCACGAGCAGGTGCGCACGCTACGCGATATCATTGGCGCCTTACGTGAAGCCGCACAGGCAATGGACTCGGAACGCACCGAACTACGCTCGTTTCTGGATGGCTCCAAAGACGCCATCGAACGACTCGAGGATTGGGCAGGTCAGGCGATGGGCCTTGATCTGCGCCAGAGTCCTGAGCAAGTGCGCCGGTACTTACCCCTCTCGGTCGTTTGGGTCACGACGACGCGGCTCAAGAAGTTGGTGACTCTGCTCAACACCGCGGGGCGCCGGCTGAGTGGCTTTCACGAGGACATCGACGAGTCTCTGCAGAATTTGCACGTCGCGCTCGATAACGTCGGTCGGATCTTCTCATCGGTGGCGCGGGTCTCCGGCAGCACCCAGGGCAATGGAGCGAATGGCGGCTTCACCGCGACCGTAGCACAGGTCACTCAGGTACAGTTCCAGCCACAGCCGCAGCCTATGTCGGCGCCGAGTCCTCTGGACTATCAAAGCGCCCCATATGCTCCTTCGACAGACAGCGCCAGCGCTTCGCTTCCACCCGGTGCCCGTGCCGAAATTGAACGCAGTGTGCGAGATGATTTGCGTCGCGAGTTGGAGGACGAGGTGCGCGGTGAAATCGCCGCCTCGGTTCGCGAAGAAGAAACCACGCGCCTTCGGCACGAACTCGAAATTCAGGTGCGTCGACAAATGCTCGCGGAACTCAGCCCTGGATTGGGCGCAACGTCTCCGAACCCCGATCCACTGTCAACTGGTCATCATCCCGCGGTTGTCGCTTCGACTTCAGTGTCTCTGCGCACTCCCCAGCCGGCGCGAGTGACCGAGCAGACCGCGGAGACACTCGAGGTTTTCCGCGAGGAGGCCGAGGAACATCTGCGCAACATCGCACTTGGGATCCGTCAGTTGGAAGCGAATCCCGGGGATAAAGCCGCGCTGCAATCTGTTCGCCGCGCGACCCACACGCTCAAGGGCGCGGCGGGCATGATGGGCTTTAGCGCCATGGAACAACTGTCGCATGCCTCGGAGGACCTCCTCGATCGTCTGGTTGAAGATCAGACAACACTCACCGCGAGCGTGCAAGGCTTGCTGCTTGATACCTCAGAGGCACTCGAGCAAATCGCCGCACAAACATCCTCGACGTCAGACGACACTACGCAGCTTGTGCATGCGCTCCAACAGCGCTACGCCCGTGTGCTCGGCACGGCCATGCCTGTCCCGATGGCCGCGGCAGAGTTGGTGCCAACGGTGGCCCGAAACAGCGCGCAAGGGCTAGATGGCGAGGTCAGCACACCCGGCGCCACCGATGGTAATGATGCCGACCTCACGGTTCGCTTGCGCCTGAGCAAGTTGGACGAAATCATCAATCTCTTCGGTGACCTTCTACAGAACCGCTCGGTGCTTGAGGAGCGCCTCGGTCGTCTGACCAGCATGGTGGGCGATACGTCGCGCGCGAGCGAGCGCCTGCGCGACATTGGCACGCAGCTTGAATCGCGCTTCGAAGCGGCGACCCTCCCCAGTGGGCCGAGCAGCGGGCGCAGCGCCCTACCAATGGCCAATCCAGGTTTGCTTGATCGAACGCTTGGCGGACTGCAATCACCGGCCAAACTCCCCTCCGGCGCCGCGCATTTCGGTGAGTTTGACGCCCTCGAATTGGATCGCTACACCGAATTTCATCGGCTGTCTCGTGGACTCAGCGAAAGCGTGGCCGATATGGCCACACTCAGCACCGAAATGGAGTCCATCGTTCGTGAGATCGAGAGTGTCTTCGCTCGCGAGACTCGCCTCAGTTCGTCTTTTCAAGACCGCCTGCTCAAAGCACGACTCGTACCCCTGCAATTGCTGATTCCCCGCCTCTATCGTGCCACGCGCGCCACGGCAATTAAGCAAGGCAAGGATGTTGAGTTCTTGGTCGAAGGCGACGACACAGAGGTAGACCGTACCGTCTACGAAGAGGTCGCGGGTCCGCTGCTGCATCTCGTTCGTAACGCCGTCGCCCATGGAATCGAGAGCCCCGCTCTCCGAATGCGCGAGGGCAAGTCTCCCAAAGGCCAGATCATCCTGGCGGCGTTCGAGCAGGGGAACCAGGTGATCATCACCATCAAGGACGATGGCGCCGGTGTCGATCCCGCGCGTGTCACCGCCGCCGCCATGGCGCGTGGCCTTGTCAGCCCAACTACCGTACTCACTCAGCAGCAAGCGCTCAGCCTTATGTTTCAACCTGGTTTGAGCACTGCTGAAACGATTGACGAGGAAAGTGGCCGTGGCGTCGGACTGGATGTCGTCAAAGATACCATTTCTCGTATGCGCGGCACCGTCGAGGTCGACAGTACCCTGGGCCGGGGTACGACCTTTACCTTGCGCATCCCCGTCAGCCTACAGATCACCCGTGCCGTTCTCGTTCGCGTGGGCCAGCAGACATTCGGCATTCCGATGACGGTTGTGGAAACCATCGGACGCCTGGACTACTATGAGCGCGT
>DASYGC010000311.1:0-5127 GCA_036000225.1 Ktedonobacterales bacterium
CGCCTGGGCCCATGCATCGAGGATTGGCTGCAGCAGCGCCCACGAGACCTCGACCTCATCGCGCCGGGCAAAGAGCGTCGTGTCGCCGGTCATGCAGTCGAAGAGCAGCCGCTCGTACGCCTCGGGCGAGGCGACGGCGAACGCCGTGCGGTAGTTGAAATCCATTACCACCGGCGAGATGCGCATGCGCCCGCCAGGCAGCTTGGCGCTGAAGTGCAGCCCGATGCCCTCGTCTGGCTGGATACGCAGAATCAGCATATTGGGTTCCACCCGGTGCTCGCCGGCCTGGTGAAAGAGCATCAGCGGCGGCGATTTGAACTGGATCGCGATCTCCGTCACTTGCTTGGCAAGACGCTTGCCCGTACGCAGAAAGAAGGGCACGCCGGACCAGCGCCAGGTGTCAATGTGCAACCGCAGGGCGGCGTAGGTCTCGGTGGTGGAGTTGGGCGCGACGCCCTCTTCCTGCCGATAGCCTGGCGCCGACTTATCATCTACCTGGCCGGGACCATACTGCGCGCGGATCACTGAGCGCTCCAGCGGCCCATCATGGTCGAGCATGGTGCCCTGCAGCACCTTGACCTTCTCGTTGTGCACGGCGGCGGCATCGAACGTGATGGGCGGCTCCATCGCGACCAGGCTCAGCAGTTGAAGCATGTGGTTCTGCACGATATCACGTAGCGCCCCAGCCTTCTCATAGTAACCGCCGCGATGCTCGACACCCAGCGTTTCGGCCACGGTGATCTGCACGTAGTCAATATAGCGCCGGTTCCAGACCGGCTCGAAGATGCCGTTGGCCAGACGCAGCGCCAGGATGTTCTGCACCGTCTCCTTGCCGAGGTAGTGGTCAATGCGATAGATCTGGTCCTCGCTGAAGACGCTGTTGACGAGTTGGTTGAGCGCGCGGGCGCTGGCGAGATCGTGGCCGAAGGGCTTTTCGAGGATCACGCGGGTCCAGGCGCGGCCTGGGTCTTCTTTGGCCAGGCCGCAGGCGCCGAGCTGTTGCACGATGGCCGGCGACTCCTCAGGGGAGACGGAGAGATAGTAGATGCGGTTGTGACCAGTGCCATCGGTCTGGTCCAGGCGCGCCAGCCGGTCGCGCAGCGCCGCGTAGCCCGCCGGATCTTCGAACGTGCCCTGCTGGTACGAGAGACGCGCGGCGAAGCGCTCCCAATTGGCGGGATCAATGGGCGCCAGGCGCGAGAACTGGCTCACCGCCTGCTGGGCGTCCTTACGGAAATCCTCATCGCTCCAGGGCCGCCGGGCAAAGCCGACGATGGAAAAGCGATCGGGTAGCGCGCCCTCGACCATCAGGTTGAAGAGCGCGGGCAGCAGCTTACGGGCGGTAAGATCGCCGGTGGCGCCGAAAATCACGATAGTGAACGGTTCGCGCGCTTCGTCGAAGAGTGGAGTGGTGGTGCTCGGGCTTACCACGGCCTGAGCGTCCACACGCGGTGTGGGCTGCATCGGGGCGCCTCCTTTTGCCAGTTGCCAGCGAGTGCGCCACGACGGGCGCGTCGGCGTACCTGGCGTGCTCTCACTATACGCCATTCGCCGTCTGCCAAACCATGGCATGAAGTGTGCCCTTTCCTCATCGTGCTGGTCGCCCGAAACGCTTCAGCTCCTCCTGCCACTTCTAGGGTAGCAGGCACGTCAAGCGGGTTGACGCCACGGCGCGCGATGCGCTAGAACCTGTAATCATACGGTCGGGATGTTGCACCCACGCGCCCGTTCTCCCCCGCCGGAGGCATGCTTTCATGGAAGCTTCACCCGTTGCCCACTACGTCTCGAATGGCTCGTCCACCCGCGCGGCGCGCGAACGGCTGCGTGGTTGGGAGCTGGCGAGCGTCCTGGCGGCGCTGATGCTGACGCTGCTGCTGGCGGCGCTCGATCAGACCATCGTGAGCACGGCGCTGCCGCGCATTCTGAGCCAGCTGCACGGCGAGGACCGCTATACCTGGGTCGTGACCTCCTACCTGCTGACCTCCACGACCATGATTCCGATCGTGGGCAAGCTCTCCGATCAGTTCGGGCGCAAATGGTTCGTCGTCATCGGCGTCATCATCTTTCTCATCGGGTCGGCGCTCTCAGGCGCGTCGCAGAGCATGAACCAGTTGATCATCTACCGCGGCCTGCAGGGCATCGGCGCTGGCATGGTGCTGGCAATGGTCTTCACGCTGGTCGGCGACATCTTCACCCCAGTCGAGCGCGCCAAATGGCAGGGGCTGTTCACCAGCATGTTCGCCCTGGCCAGCGTGGTGGGTCCGACCTTGGGCGGCTATCTGACCGACAACGGTCCGCTGCTCGGCTCCTTCGTCACCGACGCCACTCGCTGGCGCTGGGTCTTTTACGTCAACCTCCCGGTGGGCGTGATCGCCCTGGTGTTTCTGCTGCGCTTTCTGCCGGCCAACATCTCGGCGCGCAGCACAAACTTTACCGGCTGGGCCGCCGTGCGCCGGGTGGATTTCGCCGGATCGCTGACGGCGGCGGGCGCCACCACCTGCCTGCTGCTGGGGCTAACCTTTGGCGGGCAAACATATCCCTGGAACTCTGCCCCGGTCATCGGCACCCTGGCCGGCGCGGTGGTGTTGTACGCTGCCTTCGCGTACATTGAAGCCCGCGTCGCCGTCGAGCCGCTGCTGCCGCTCGATCTCTTTCGCAATCAGATCTTCACGGCAGGCGCACTGCTCTCGCTGACCGTTGGCGCGGCGTTGCTCGCGGTCTCGATCTATCTGCCGCTGTTCATCCAGGGTGTGATGGGTCTCTCGGCCACCAGTTCGGGCGCGGCGGTCACACCGTTGACGCTGACCCTCGCCGCCGCCTCGGTGACCTGCGGCCTGATCATCTCGCGCCTGGGACGCTACCAGGTGATCTCGATCATTGGCGCCGTCATCATGGCCGTGGGCATCTTCCTGCTGACCCGGTTGAACTCCAGCTCGAATCTGCTGGAGGTGTCGCGCGATATGGTGGTGGTGGGCCTGGGGCTGGGCATGGTGCAGCCGGTGCTGACGCTCGCCGTGCAGAACGCCATTCCGCGCACGCGCCTGGGGGTGGGCACCGGCGCGGTGACCTATCTGCGCTCGCTGGGATCCACCCTGGGTCTGGCGGTGATCGGCACGGTCGTCAACGGCGCGTTTAGTGGAGCGCTGCCCGCGCATCTGCCCGCGGCGGCGCGCCAGCTCCCCCCATCCGTGCTCGCGCTGGCGACCAGCCAGGGCACGCTGGTAGCGCCGGGCCTCAAGCAGCAACTGACGGCGGGCGTGGTACAGGCGGCGGTGGCACGCATCCCGCCCGGACCAGACCATACAACACTGGCGGCCCAGGTCACCGCGCAGGTCACCACGCTGATGAACCAGATCTTCGAGGCGACGCGCCAGTCGCTGGCGGTGGGCATTCAGCAGGCGTTCTGGGTCGCGTTTGGCATCGCGATCGCCATCGCCCTCATCACCGTGTTCCTCAAGGATGTGCCGCTTCGCGGCAGCATCCCAACGCCCCAGCCAGTGGGCGCGGAGCCCGTGATCCCGCCAGCGGTGGTGGGGGCGAAGGCAGAATAAAGGATGTCATAGAGACAGTACGGAGTGGCGTCCGCTGCCCCCTTGAGCGCCTCGTCGAAGGCCTGTTCCTCGCTGAGCGGCTGACCCACCGCGACGCCTGCCGTCCATACTACGCTCGCCATCGCCAACCACGCGCATGATCCCGGCGACCGCCATCAGCCAGAGTTCCGTTGTTCGGCCTTCTGTGAATTGGTATCTCCTCCCGCCAATTGCCCAGACTTGGTATGATGGGTATCGTCGGCATTGATGCCGCCGACGAGGAGTACCATGCGTGCCGACCGATTACTCTCCATCCTGATGCTCTTGCAGGCGCACCGCCGCATGACGGCGGGTGAGCTGGCGCGGCGCCTGGAGGTATCGGAGCGCACCATTCATCGCGACATGGGCGCGCTCAGCGGCGCCGGCGTCCCCGTAACGGCGGAGCGCGGTTCCGGCGGTGGCTGGGGTCTGCTGGATGGCTACCAGACCCGGCTGACCGGACTCAACGCGGCGGAGATCCAGACCCTCTTTCTCACCCGCCCACCACAGGCGCTGGCCGATCTGGGCCTGCGCAAAGCCGGCGAGGCGGCGCTGATCAAGCTGTTCGCCGCCCTGCCCTCGTGGGCCGCGCAGGGCGCGGAGCAGGCACGCCAGCGCCTCCACGTAGACGCCGCGGGCTGGCATCGGCCCGACGACGCCAGCCCCTATCTGCCGGTGTTGCAAGACGCCATCTGGCGGGAGCGCCGGCTGGCATTCGCCTACCCGCGCGGCGACGGCACCGCGCCCGCACGCATCGTCGATCCGCTGGGCCTGGTCGCCAAAGGCAGCGTGTGGTATCTGGTGGCCGCGGTGGAAGATGGCGCCCTGCGCACCTATCGCGTCTCGCGCATGCGCGACGCGCACGCGCTGGACGCGGGCTGTGTCCGTCCCGCCGGCTTCGATCTCGCGGCCTACTGGGAGCACTCTCAGGCAGAATTCATCGCCAACCTGCCGCGCTTTGACGCCACACTGCGCGTCGCGCCCGACGCGCTGGACCAGTTGCGCGCTGGGGGGCGCTACACGCGCGTCGAGCGCGTGGACCCACCGGACGCCGATGGCTGGCACCCGGTCGCCATGCGCTTCGAGGAGGAACACAACGCCGCCGAGTTTGTGGTGGGCTTCGGCGCGCGCGTCGAGGTCGTCGCGCCCGCGACCTTGCGCGCGTCGGTCATCGAGCTGGCGCGGAGCGTCGTGGCATTCTACACCCCATGGCGTGAGCGCGCACCGGCAGGCGATCGCTTTGCGTAGGACCCAGCGTGGCGCGCGAGAATATGCGAGGACATGCGAGAACATGCGATAATGCGCAAGGTTTTGCCCCAGAGCGATGGGGCTCGGACAGCCAATTGACGCCAGCGGACCGCGCGCCAGCAGCGCGACGCGACATACTCCCAGTAGAATGAGGTGCCTGCATGCCCGATACCAGCGCGTCCATGCCATCCAGCGCTACCGCCCGCCACGCGCCCGATCTGGCGACCTCCCGGAGCGCTTTCCCATCCCTGAGCGTAGCGGTGGACGGCCAGCCGGCTGTCTATCTGGACAACCCGGGCGGCACTCAGGT
>DASYGC010000312.1:0-3112 GCA_036000225.1 Ktedonobacterales bacterium
ATTCGGCGCGTGAGTGACAAACCGTGGCGGCCCAGCGTAGTATCCTGCATGGCAGTTTTCCTCTGTCAAATTGCATCAAGCGGGAGCCTACGCTATGAACTACTTGCTCCGTCCCATCAGCGCCGAGGAGGCCTAGCCTTCCAGCGCGCCGATTCCGCCGCGTTTGGCAGCCAGCCGAGCGATGCCGATCTGGACTGTCCCCACGAGCCACACCTCTCGCTTCCTGATCCCATTCTCGACAAGACCGGCTGAACATACACTCGCGGACCTTCCGTGCTCCGCGATTCCGGGTTGATGCCGTGGCAACCTACTCGGCTCGCGACCTCCGCCGCGCGAACGTGCCAACACCGGTTTCGGTCGGATTCGTGCTACTCTATGGAGAGATGCAGCTTATTGACGGCGGAGTGGGAGTTGGCGCACCACGTGAGAACGCGAAGCTTGTGGTGCGGGAAAAGGACGCGCGCCATGAGCGCAACTTCCGGTTCAAGCGTGCAGCATGACGACGATGTGTTTGTCTTCCCGGCATCGTTCGCGCAACAGCGTCTTTGGTTTCTGGATCAGCTGATGCCAGGCGACGCGGTCTATAACGTACCAGCGGTGCTGCGAGTGAGCGGCTCGTTGAATATGGCAATCCTGGAACAGAGTTTGAACGCTATCGCGCGGCGCCACGAGATCATGCGCACCACCTTCCAGGTTGAGGACGGGCTGCCGGTTCAGGTGATTTCCCCGCCAGATCTTGTACCACTGCGGGTAATCGACTTGCGCGATACCGTTGAGCCAGATCGAGACCTTGCGGCGTTGCGGCTGGCGAGGGAGGAAGTTCGGCGTCCCTTTGACCTCGCACGAGGTCCACTTTGGCGGGCCCTGGTGCTACGCGTGGGCCCCGCCGAGCATGTGCTCGCTCTTACGATGCACCATATCGTCGTAGATGGCCGGTCGGTTGAGATATTCTTCCAGGAACTTTCGAGCCTCTATGAAGCCTTCTCTCAAGGTAAGCCTTCTCCTCTCGCGGACCTTCCTATCCAGTATGCCGATTTCGCGGTCTGGCAACGAGAATGGCTGCAAGGTGAAGTATTCGCTAAGCAACTGGCGTATTGGACGCGGCAACTGGAAGGCGCTCCTGATGTCCTCCAATTGCCAACTGATCATCCGCGGCCACCGGCGTTTTCCAGTAGGGGGGCGACGCGTTACGTCGTGGTAGACCAGGGCCTCTCGGAGGCGCTGGCGAAGTTGAGTCGGCGCGAGGGAGTTACTCTGTTCATGACCCTTCTGGCGGCGTTTCAGGCGCTGTTGTTTCGGTACACCGGTCAGCAGGACCTCTTGGTTGGCACTCCCATCATGGGACGGACACGACCTGAGACCGTTGACCTGATTGGCTTCTTCGTCAATACGCTGGTACTGCGTACCGACCTATCAGGCAACACAAGATTCCGTGAACTGTTGCATCGCGTGCGTGAGGTGGCAGTGGCGGCGTTTGAGCATCAGGATCTGCCGTTCGAGCAACTCGTTCAGGTGCTGCGTCCCCAGCGGGACCGGAGCACGACACCACTCGTGCAGGTGATGCTAGTGCTCCAGAATCCACCGGCGCATGGGTGGCGGCTTGGCGATCTCACGGTCCATCCGATCGAGATGGACACGGACACGGCAAAGTTTGATCTGACGCTTTCTCTCGAGGAGTCCGCACACGGGCTGAAGGGGTGGATTGAGTACAATGCCGACCTATTCGATATAGGCACTATCGAGCGGATGATAGGACACTGGCAACTGCTGCTGGAGAGTATCGTATCTGACCCCGACCAGCCTATCGGCGAGTTGGGGCTGGTTACGCCGGTCGAACGGCACCAGATCCTGATTGACTGGAATGCCACCCAGTCATCGTTTCCGCGTGAACTGGCCGTCCAGCAACTATTTGAAGTTCAAGCCGCGCGTACCCCCGATGTGGTGGCCATTACCTGGGGCGAAACGCACCTCACCTACGGCGAGCTCAATGCGCGGGCCAATCAGCTGGCGCACCATCTGCGGGGGCTGGGGGTGGGACCAGAGGTGCTGGTGGGGCTGTGTGTGGAACGCTCGCTAGACCTGGTGGTGGGGATGTTGGGCATTCTCAAGGCGGGAGGCGCCTACGTGCCACTGGATCCGACCTATCCCAGGGAGCGGCTGGCATTCATGCTGCGCGACGCCGCGGTGGGCGTCTTGCTCACTCAGCACCGGCTGCTAGATGCATTGCCGGCGGAGGCGGCACAGGTGGTCTGCTTGGATACCGAGTGGCCAGATATCAGCCGCCAATCCGCGGCCAATCCGGTGGGCGGAGCCATGGCCGAACAACTCGCGTACGTCATGTACACCTCGGGGTCGTCCGGTAAGCCAAAAGGGGTGTGCATTCCGCATCGGGCGATTATCCGGCTGGTCCGCAACACGAACTACATTCAACTGGACGCTAGCGATGTCATTGCGCAAGCCTCGAATGCTTCCTTCGATGCGGCCACGTTCGAGGTGTGGGGCGCTCTACTGCACGGGGCGCGACTGATCGGAATCACCAAGGATGTTGCGCTTTCGCCACGGGAGTTCGCCGCGCAGATACGGGATCAGAAAATCTCCGTCCTCTTCCTCACAACCGCCTTGTTCAACCAACTGTCTCGAGATGCCCCCTGGGCGTTCCACTCCTTGCGCACCCTGCTCTTCGGGGGTGAGGCGGTTGATCCGCGCTGCGTCGCGGCCGTGCTCGCCAGCTCGCCACCTGAGCGTCTGTTGCATGTCTATGGGCCAACCGAAACGACGACGTTCGCTTCATGGTATCAGGTTGAACGTGTTACACCAGGCGCCACCACCATTCCCATCGGCCGTCCGATCGCGAACACCGAGCTGTACATTTTGGACCAGGCTCGCCATCCAGTGCCAGTTGGCATGCCAGGAGAACTGTATATCGGCGGCGCCGGTGTGGGCAGAGGCTACCTCGATCGACCCGAATTGACCGCCGAGCGGTTTATCGTCAATCCCTTTGGCGATGATGCGGCCGCGCGCTTATTCAGGACTGGCGACTTGGTCCGGTACCGGCCGGATGGAGCGATCGAATTCATTGGTCGCTCAGATGACCAGGTGAAGCTGCGCGGCT
>DASYGC010000313.1:0-1553 GCA_036000225.1 Ktedonobacterales bacterium
TTGGGTTGCGAGTGCAGCGAGCAAACAATCAGGAGTGAGCGCTAAGTACGATGTACGGCCCATAACGACTGGTGGCATCGCGGGCCAGTCGCAGTGGAGAGAACTAGCAGGTGTTCACGCGGGGCGATGGCCCACCGCGAGGAGCGGGCTGGCGGCACAATAGTAATCGGGCCGATCGAGAATGAAGTCGGGACTGTCGGAGTCAGAGAGACGTTGCCAGAGCGCTTGGTCGGCGCCGGTCATGCCGACGTCCCGGCCCGCGGATGTGAGCGCATCGGCGTAGTGGCCGCCCAGGATCGCGGTGGTAATGTAGCGACGCACCTCTGGGGGCAGAGGCTGGCGATACAGCACGGGGAAGCATTGGAGGGCAGGGGACACCAGTCCGGCGTGAGCCAGCCATGCCAGCGCGCGCTCGGGGTGCGGCTCGCCCTGCCACAGGCGCTCGCGGGCGTAGACTGTCTCGCGGGCGGCGCAGATCAGGTGTTCGAGGCGCGCATAGCCGGGCAGGTAGAGTGGGCGCAGCCAGTTGCCATAGAAGATGGCCAGCGGGCCACCCGGCTTGAGGGTGCGTCCCAGCCGGGCGACGACGGCGGCGGGATCGCCTACGGTGTCGGGATAGAGCACGTCGGCAATCCAGACGGCGTCGCAAGACGCCGCCGCCACCGGCAGTTCGGCGCACAGGTCGGCGACTGCGACAGTGATGGCAGCCGCGAGTCCACGCTCAAGCGCCAGCTGGCGCGCGCGCGCCACGTGCGGGGCGGAACTGTCGAGGCCGATAACCGTGCCGGAGGGCGCTACGGCGGCGTGGAGCAGGGGCAGAACGCCCCCAGGGCCGCAGCCGGCATCCAGCACACGCCAGCCGGGGCGCAGCCCGAGGCTGGCGATGGCGCTCGCGAGCGCCGGCTCCATGACACGGTTATACAGATACTCGGTATCGGCGTAATCGGCATCGTTTTCGTACTGGGACATCGCGCGCTCCGCTTTGTACCACGCCCAGCGCAGAGAACTGGGGGGAGTGGACTGCTCTCGACGCATTCTACCAGAGAACCCCGCTCGGTGCCTCTGCCTTCAGGCCCGACCGGTTTCCACCTTGGCAATGCCATCGCGGAAGCTGATAGCATGGTGGTGCGAAAGGCTTATCACAAAGCAGCGGGAGGCAGCCATGAGCTGCCTGGATGACCTCAAGCCAGGGACGATCCTCCCAAAGCGTCACAGGTAGAGAGGGCGCGGACTTTCATGCGAACAGTGCGGGAATTATACGCCTACAACACCTGGGCCAACGCCCAGGTCTTCGCGATCTGTCGCGAGGTGGATCAGGCACGGCTCGACGAGCAGGCGCCAGGAACCTACGGCACGCTGGCGGAGACGCTCAAGCACCTGGTTGGTGTCGAGGTCGTTTATACGCACATGCTACGCGACGAAGCGCTGGACGACGGGGGATCACGAGACGAGTTCTTCGCGCACGACCTGGCCTGGTTCGCGGAGCGTGCGGCACAGGCCGGGCGGGAGTACACCGCACTGCTTGCAAACGTCAACGCGGCGTTCTACGACGA
>DASYGC010000314.1:0-4084 GCA_036000225.1 Ktedonobacterales bacterium
GCGCACCTCAGCGGCGCTGCCGCCCGCGTTGCCGCGGGCGACCGCCATCGCGTGCGTGGGTTCCTGTACGTCCTCCATGGTCACATCCAGGGTGAATTTGGCTTTGATCGCGCCCACGCCGACGCCCACCGTGGGCTTGAAGTGGGTTGGCGAGAGGATCTCCATCGACATAAAGCCAGGGGTACAGGATGCCACCGAGTGGGGATCCGTCAGGAACGCCCAGACCCGCTGGATGGGCGCGTTGATCGTCTGCTGTCCTTCGAAGTGCATAGGATCTCCGAGGTCTCGTTAGCTCGTGGCGGCGCACGAGCGGCCAGCGGCCCAGGGCACACACCCGTGCGCCGGGATCGACCGGGAACCCAGAGCGCACACCCGTGCGCCGGGATCGATCAAAGAACCCAGAGCGCACACCCGTGCGCCACTACGGAATAGTACTACGCCTGCGCGACGCCGTGCTCGGCCAGGATCTGATACACCTTCCAGGGGGTGATAGGGATCTCCATATGGGTGACGCCCAGGTGACTCAACGCGTCCACTACCGCGTTGACGATGGCGGGCGGCGCGCCAACGGTGGCCGACTCGCCGACGCCTTTGGCGCCGAACGGATGGTGCGGCGAGGGGGTGGTGGTCTTGTCGGTCTCCCACACGGGAGTCTCCATGGAGGTGGGCAGCAGGTACTCCATGAAGGTGCCTTGCTGCATGTTGCCCATCTCGTCGTAGCTGATGCCCTCCAGCAGGGCGGGAGCCATGCCCATCGTCAGGCCGCCATGGATCTGGCCTTCGACAATCATGGGGTTGATAATGTTGCCGCAGTCGTCCACCGCGAGGAAGCGCCTGATCTTGATCGCGCCGGTACCACGGTCAATATCCACCACACAGATATACGCGCCGAAGGGGAAGGTTAGATTGGGCGGATCGTAGTAGTTGACGGCCTCCAGGCCGGCTTCCATTCCCTGCGGATGGTTGGTGTAGGCCGCAAAGGCGACCTCGGTCATGGTCATGCTCTTGCCGGGGACGCCTTTGACCTGGAACTTGTGGTCGGTCCATTCGAGGTCGTCGGCACTGACTTCGAGCACGTGCGCGGCGATGTGCTTGGCCTTCTCACGAATCTTGCGCGACGCCATCGCCGTGGCCGCGCCGGCGGTGGGGGTGCTGCGGCTGGCATAGGTGCCCAGGCCATAGGGGGCGGTGTCGGTGTCGCCATGCTCGACGACGATGTTGTCCACACTTAGGCCGAGTTCCTCGGCTGCTATCTGGGCGAAGGTCGTCTCGTGCCCCTGGCCCTGGCTCTGCACGCCGATGCGCACGATGGCCGAGCCGGTGGGGTGGACGCGAATCTCGGCGCTGTCGAACATCTTGATGCCCAGGATGTCAAAGGTGTGCGAGGGTCCGGCGCCGACCGCCTCGGTGAAGGTGGAGATGCCAATACCCATCAACTCGCCGCGCGCGCGTTTCTCGGTCTGCTCGCGGCGCAACTCGTCGTAGCCGATGCGTTGCATCGCCAGTTGCAGCGCCGCGGGATAGTTGCCGCTGTCGTACTCCCAGCCAGTGGGCGACTTGTAGGGGAACTGCTCTGGCTGGATGAAGTTCTTCAGGCGCACCGCCGCCGGATCGAGCTTGAGCTCCTGCGCCAGGCGGTCCACCATGCGCTCGATGGTGTGCACGGCCTCGGTGATACGGAACGAGCAGCGATACGCGACGCCACCGGAGGGCTTGTTGGTGTAGACGCCATCCACCGCGACATGCGCGGCCTCGATCTGGTATGAGCCGGTGCAGATGCTGAAGAGGCCGGCGGGGAACTTCGACGGGTTGGCGGCGGCATCGAACGCGCCATGGTCGGCCAGCGTCTTCACACGCAATGCCTTCATCGTGCCGTCGCGATTGGCGGCCAGTTCGGCGGTGATGTGGTAGTCACGCGCGAAGCTGTCGGCCTGCAAATTCTCGGAGCGGTCCTCGATCCACTTGATGGGCTTGCCGGTCTGCAGCGAGGCGACGGTGGCGATGACGTAGCCCGGATAGACAGGCACCTTGCCGCCAAAGCCGCCGCCAATATCGGGGGAGATGACGCGAATCTTGTGCTCGGGGATGCCACTGACCAGCGAGAAGACGGTGCGGATGGCATGCGGCGCCTGGGTGGTCATCCAGATGGTGAGTTTGCCGGCAGTCTTGTCAAAGGAGGCCACACAGCCGCAGGTCTCGATGGAGCAGACATGAATGCGTGGGATGTAGAGATCCTGTTTGATGACAATCTCAGCCTGGCTGAACACCTCATCGGTGCGTGCGGCGTCGCCGGCCTCCCAGTGCCAAATGTGGTTGGTCTTTTGCTCGCGGTCGGGCCGCACCAGGGGCGAGTCGGCTTCGAGCGCCTTGTGGGGATCGACGACGGGCGTCAGCGCCTCGTACTCGACCTCAACCAGCGCGACGGCGTCGGCGGCGATGTAGCGTTCGGTGGCGATGACGGCGGCGACTTCCTGCGCCTGGAACACGACACGGTCCACCGGCAGCACCATCTGTTTGTCGCCCATCAGAGTGGGCATCCAGGCGAGTCCGGCGGCATCCAGATCTTTGCCGGTGATGACGGCGAGGACACCGGGCAACGCCAGCGCTTTGCTGGCGTCGATCCGCACGATGTTGGCGTGCGCGTACGGGCTGCGCACGATATCCATATACAGCATGCCGGGCAACTTCACATCGTCGACATAGGTGCCCTGGCCGCGGAGAAAGCGAGGATCTTCTTTGCGCTTGACACTATGGCCCATGCCTTGAATAGGGGTTGTTGCCATGATGAGCTATGCTCCTCCCGCGCCGACCGGCTGCGGCGCCGGCGCGGCCTGCGCCTCGCGCATCTTGGCGGCGGCATACTGGATGGACTTCACAATATTTACATAGCCGGTACAGCGGCAGAGATTGCCGGAAATCGCGCGGCGGATCTCTTCGTCGGTCGGATTGGGGTTGCGTTGCAGCAGAGCCGTGGTGGTCATCATCATGCCAGGGGTGCAGAAGCCACACTGCAGGCCGTGCTCCTGGAAGAAGCCCTCCTGGATGGGGTTGAGCTGGCCATTCTGTTCCATCCCTTCGACGGTACTGATCTCGGCGCCATCGAACTGCACGGCGAAAAGGGTGCATGACTTGGCGGGCACGCCGTTGACCAGCACGGTGCAGGCGCCGCAGCTGGTGGTGTCGCAGCCGATGTGGGTGCCGGTGAGTCCGGCGACTTCGCGGATGAAGTGCACCAGCAGCAGCCGCGGCTCGATCGCCGCGGTGTAGGGCTGGCCATTGATGGTCAGGTGAATTGGTGTTCGACCGGTCACTGTGGGCTGGGTCATGACAACATTCCTCCTGTGCGGGCGCGCTGGACGGCCTGGCGTAGCGCGCGGGTCGTCAGGGTGGCCACCATGGCCAGCTTATACTGCGCCGGACCGCGCAGGTCCGTGGTGGGCTGGGCGTCCTGGGCGGCGAGCCGGCCTGCTTCGCGGAGCACGTCGTCGCTCAACGGCTTGCCGGTGAGGAAGCTTTCCGCGGCGACCGGCCGGATGGCCTTGGGGCCGACGTTGGTGAGACCCAGACCGGCGTGCGTGCAGACCTCGCCATCCATCGTGACCTGCGCGGCGACCGCGGCGATAGCATAGTCGCCGACCTTGCGTTCGAGTTTGGCGTAGGCCGAGCCGGTGTGCCCGATGGGCTGTGGCACGTGAATCTCGACCAGCACTTCGTCGGGCGCAAGCAAGGTCTCGAGCGCATCGACGAGGAAGGCATCGATGGGGATGGTGCGCCGTCCGTTGGGTCCCTGTGCCACGACCTGCGCGCGTAGCGCGACCATCATCGCCGGATGGTCGTTAGCGGGGTCGGCATGGGCGACATTGCCGCCGATCGTGGCGAAGTTGCGCACGAGAGGATCGGCGACGACCGAACTGGTCTCGACCAGGCCGGGATAGCGCCGCCGCGCCAGTGCGGAGGATTCGAGGCTGGCCTCGCGCACCATGGCGCCGATCACGAGCGCGCCGTCGCGCTCCTCCAGCGTATCCAGCCCGGGCACCTTGTGAAGATCCACCAGATAGGCCGGACTCGCCAGACGGAACTTCAT
>DASYGC010000315.1:0-3835 GCA_036000225.1 Ktedonobacterales bacterium
TGAGGTGGGCGGCGGCGGTGATGGCCAGCGAGCTTTCGATCATGCAGCCCAGCATCACTTTCAGGTGGTGTGCCCGCGCGGCGTGGATCATGCGCAGCGCATGGTACGGCCCTCCGCACTTCATCAGTTTGATGTTGATGCCATCCACCCGATCCGCCAGGCGCGCGACATCCTCCAGGCTCACACAGCTTTCGTCGGCGATGATCGGCACCGGCACGTGTTCGCGCACCAGGCGCAGGCCCTCCAGGTCGCCGCGCGCCACCGGTTGTTCGACGAATTCGAGATTGTACGGCGCCAGTGCATTGATAATCGCGATAGCCTGCTTGGCGGTCCACGCCGCGTTGGCGTCCACCCGCAGCCGCGCCGCGCAGGCTGCGCGGATGGCCTTGACGATCGCCAGATCGTGGGGCGTGCCCAGCTTGACCTTGAGCACGGAATAGGTGGCCTGCGCTTCGTGCGCCTGACGTGCCATGGCCTCGGGGGTATCGATGCTGATGGTATAGGACGTCTCAGGGGTGTGTTCCGCGGCCAGCCCGAAGAGGCGAAACACCGGCACCCCCAGCCGCTGGCCCACCAGATCGTAGAGCGCCATGGCGATGGCCGCCTTCGCCGCGCCATTGCCGCTGAGGGTGGCATCCAGGCGGTCCATGATCGGCGCGATGGCGAACGGGTCGTCGCCCAGTTCATCCGCGAAATGTGCGAGCGCGTCTAGCGCGCTCGCGGGCGTCTCGCCATAGTAGGCCTTTGGCGCGGCTTCGCCCAGCCCGACGAGCCCATCCGCCTCGATGCGTACCAGCAGGTTGCGCGCCGTGTGCTGCACGCCGCGGGCGATGCGAAATGGCGCGGCCAGCGTCAGATTGAGCGGTTCCATCGTCAGTTTCATCGCGCGTGCGCCTCCACCGCCGCCAGCAGCGCATCCACCAGTGGACCCGCGCCAAAGCGCACTGGATCGGCGGCGGGCAGGCCGATCTCGCGCTCCGCCGCGGCGAGCGCCGCGCGCGCCTCGTCCTCGGGTAGCTCGAAGGTATTGAGCACTACGCCCACCGTCGGCGCCGGTTTGAGCCAGGATGCCGCCGTCTCGTACATTGCGCGGGCCTGGCTGAGCGAAGGCAACGGCACCGTGGGATAGCCGCTGATCGTCTGGCGCCCGGCGTGGTGGCACAGCAGCAAGTAGTCGGGCGCGGCGCCGTGTACCAGCCCCAGCGTGACCGCTGAGTACGCCGGATGGCTCAAGGCACCCTGCCCCTCGACAAAGACCCAATCATAGCGGTCAGCCAGTTCTTGGACCAGCGCCTCGGTGCCGCCCGCCAGAAAGTCGCTGATATAGCGATCCGCCGGAATGCCACGGCCGGCGATCATGATGCCAGTCTGGCCAGTGGCGGCAAAGGCCGACGACAGGCCGCGTTGGCGCGCCGCGCGGTCTACCTCGAACGCGGCGGTCATCTTGCCGACATTGCAGTCGGTGCCGGCAAAGTAGACCACATGGCTGCCAGCGCGGTGTGGCTGGCCGGTGGCGATGCGCATGGCGGTCGCCGCGGGCGGCTGGCGCACGTCCCAGATGGTCACCCCACACCGGCGTGCCGCCTCGGCCAGCCCGGTATCCTCGCCGAGGAAGTGGTGTAGCCCGCTGATGATGTCCAGGCCCGACTCAATGGCCAGCAGCACGCCAGGCCGCCACTCGTCAGGCAGACGCCCGCCGCGCGGGGCGATGCCGATCAGCAGCGTGTCGGGGTGGTAGGCCAGCGCCGCCGCCACATTCGCCACCACGGGGATGCCGCGCGCGGGGCCAGCGGGATCGCGCAGCACCGCGCCGGCATCCTGCCCGGCATGCGTGCTGTCAATGACGGCCACGACTGAGTCGGTGCCATAGCGGATGACGCCCACGGCGGTCTTGGCGGTATGCCAATCGAAGTTGCCCTCGGCGAGAATGGCGAGATGTCGCACGGCATGTGCTCCTTCCGGCCCCGACTTCAACCGCCTACGCCATCAGCCATACGCCGGTGGATCAAACAGGCGCGAGACCCAGTGCAAGCGCTTGCCCAGACTGGCTCCCAGCGCGCCAAAGCGCGCCCGCGTACCACCCAACCGCGCGAGCAAGAAAGCGGGGATCTCGTGCCAGCGGTTGAGAATGGCGCGCGCCAGCGCCAGCCGCAGCCGCTGGTAGAGCGATCGCGCCTCGGCGGCAGGCGCGGCGACACCGCCCCAGCGGTCGAGCACATAGAGATCGCTGAGCCGGCTGAGTGTCGGCTCTTCCTCCGGCACGACCTGCCCGAGCGCGTTCGCGTACTCGTACGGCGTCTGGTCGCGCCGCGGCGGACTGCCCGACCACGTCCCCAGCCGCGACATCCGCGCGAACGCCGCGCCGATCGGCGGCAGGCCGCGGTAGAGCGCGCGCCACCACACCACGAACGCCGCCACCAGCAAGAGCAACAGCGCCACCAGGAACGCGATGGTCAGTCCAATATCGCGTAGTGCCGTCGTGGTGGCCGATGGCGCGCTGTTCCCCGTGTCTGGCCCGATCAGTTTTGGACCACGCGGGGTTGCCGTCGCGCGCCCGCCCGCGCCAGTGGTCCCCTGCGCCGCCGCCGTCGCGCCCGCCCCAGGCGCTCCCGCCCCGCTGCCGCGCTGGAAGACGTTGTACGATGCCGTCGGCTCGAAATTGATCCAGCCGTAACCGGCGAAATACACCTGCGTCCACACATGCAATTGCAGCCCCTTGACCACATAGTTGCGCTGCGAGGGGTCAAACTCCCCCGTGCTCACCCCGCTGACAATGCGCGCTGGCATCCCCAGCGAGCGCGCCATCAGCGCCATCGTCGAGGCGAAGAAGGTGCAGAAGCCCTTCTTGTTCCGCAGAAACCACACGACGGCATCCTGATCGCTGGGCACATCGCCGTTCTGCGTGCTGTAGGTGAAATCGTGCAAATGCGTCTCGAGCGCCACCATCTGGTCGTACGGCGTGGCGGCGCCCGCGGCCCACTGCTGCGCGGTCGTCTTCACGGGATCGGAGATGATGGTATTGTCGTTGTTGAGATCGCGATCTAACACGTATTGAGGATACGTGCCTACTGACGCGTTCGCGGGCGGCACCACCGCGCGCAGTTGATCCACGGTGGCATTGGAGATATAGGATTGCGCCATGTAGGTATCGCCGGTGACCAGGCCGCGCTGCGCGTACCACGCGGTGGGCATATTCCCCACGGTGGTCTCCGAGACCTCCGAGGGAATGCTGAATGAAGCCGGCTCGCCAGCGGCGAAGAGGCTGCGCTGGCCATCGCTGATATTGGTGAGGTACACGGTCTGATTGATGGTCGTCTCGGCGGCGGATGGCGCGGGAAACACCGCATCAGCCGCGAAATCCTGGGCCTGCGTCAGACTATTGGTCCAGGCCAGATGGCCGTCATAGGTGTCGTAGGTCTGGGTGGCGAGATATTGCGTCGGGTCGTTGCTGACATAGCGAAAGATCTCGACATTGGGCAGATTGACGTTGCCATGCAGTTGCAATTCGGAACTGAAAAAGCTCACCGAGCCCCCACCGCCGGGTCCATTCAGGTTGCCAAACAGCCCCGTCCAGCGCGACTGGATGGCCTGCCACGCGCCTTTTGGATTGCTCCAGAAGGCGTTGATGGCCGCATTGGGCGCGCCCACCGGCAACATATAGGCGAGCAAGAGCACCACGACCGCGAAAATGGCCCCCGCCTGCAGGAAGTCCCAACTCAGGTCGGGCGAGAAGCGCAAGCGGCGGAAGCGCCACAGACGCATGTTCTCGGCCAGGGTAAAGCGCACCAGCAGCAGCAGCGCCACCAGCAAGAAGAGCACCAGGAAGATCAGCTCG
>DASYGC010000316.1:0-5423 GCA_036000225.1 Ktedonobacterales bacterium
AACTGGGGCAGCAGTCCATCGAGCACATACTTCGCCCACACGCCATTGCTGTAGTGGAAGAGATTGAGCGGGTCTTGCGGCCGATTTGGCAGGTATTCTCCGACTGCCCAACCATCGGTGGGCGAGGCCATCGCCACCTGAGTTGGTGGGAGTGGCCGCAACCGCCCAGGTCGCGGCTCCTGGCGGACTCGACACGCTCAGGATCGTCCCCGCGCCCGGGATGCTCGCCCGCGACCAGCTGTGCCCATCGTAATGCAGCACGGTGTCCAGATGCTTGCAGGCGGGAACCACCACAGACGTGCCCGGCGTCAGCGGAGGTGCGGGTGGCAGCGCACAGGCCGCGGTGTTGTACGTTGCGAAGGCCCAGCCATCGTTGGGCGCCAGCATCACCAGTTGGTGCACCTGGATGACGGGGCCAAACCCTCCCGGTGTGGGGGTGGCGCGCGAATGTAGCGGTCCGCCAAGCGGCAGGCCGCGCGTTGCCAGCCCGCGGCTGGCGAGCAGTGTTGCCGCGAGGACGGCAATCGCCAGCGCGGCGGCCACACCCGCGATCAGCGAGATGCGCCGGGCCGACCCGCGCGCTGGGATGGCGGTGCGCGCCGGGGCGAATGGGACGGGCGGGAATGGGTTCTTCTGTTCCGCGATCTGGTCCATGATCTCCTCCGTGAGTGCTGTGAGGTCCTCCAGTGGGGTGGCAAAGCGCCGCCCCAGCGCGGCATCCAGCCGGTCGTATGCCGCCAGGAGCGCCTGGCAGTGGGCGCAGGTGGCGACGTGCGCGCGCAAGCGCGTGGCCTCTTCCGCCGGCAGCAGCCGCTGGCCGGCCAGTGGCAGGCGGGGCGCGAAACTGGCGCAGTCGGGGCCACGGGGTGGCACCGGCGTCGCGCGTGTGGAGTTCATCGGCTCGCCCCTTTCTGATCCGGATCGTTGCGCGCAAGATAGGCATCGAGCAGACGGCGCTTGGCGCGCGCGATACGCCTGGCGACGGCCTGGGCTGAGGCGCCGATGATTGCGCCGACCTCGGCGGCGGTGAAGCCCTGCACGACGATCAGCAGCAGGCACGCGATGTCTTCAGGCGCCAGGCCGCTCAAGGCGCGGTTCAGCGCCTCGCTCTCGGCGATCTGATCCTCGAAGGCCACCAGGTGCCCGCTGGCCTCCACCGCGGCGGCCGCGTCGCCATCCAGCGACTCCCAGTGGATCAGCCGGTGGCGGCGGCGCGCCGACAGCGCCCGGCAGTAGGCCGTGTGGAAGAGCCAGCGGCGTCCCTCGTCGGGCGCATGTGTGATGTCGAATGGCGCCGCGCCGCGCCTGGCCGCGCGCCAGGCGTCGTAGAACGTATCCTGTAGGAGGTCGCGCGCCTGCTCCGGGTCGGGCACGATCCCGCGCAGGAAGCGCAGCAGGTCGCGCTGGTGCGCTTCCAGCAGCGGCGTGAAGCCGGGCAAGGTGTGCGGCGGCGCGGGTGTCGGTTCACCGGCCTCACGCATGCGCTGCTCTTTCGCTGATGCTGGTCGGAGCGCCATCCACTGTCCTCCTCCCCCTCCACTCAGCACACCGCTCGAGGGGGGTGGATTCGGACAGCCGCCGGCAAATTTGGTTGGAATGGCGGCACAGCGGTCACGTTGAGCATAACGGATGAGAAGAGAGGGGACCGTTCAACCTACCGCGCTTACGCTTCAGCCTCCCGATGCAGTGCGACGCCGCCCGCGACGAGCAGGATGCCCGCGAGCTCGAGCGCGCTTGGAATCTGATGCAGCACCACGACGCCGATCAGGGTGGCCGAGGCCGGCAGCAGCGAGAGCAGCAAGGCGAAGGTCGCGCGTGGCAGCCGGGCCATCGCCAGCTGATCGCACACATAGGGAATCACTGACGAGCATATGCCCACGCCAATGCCCGCCAGGAGGAGCAGTGGCCGCGTCAGCGCCGGCAGGGCGCCAGCAAAGCCGATGGGCGTAATCGTCAGCAGCGCGATCAGCATGGCCGCGCCCAGCCGGTCAATGCCTTCGGCGCCGCCATCCTGGGCGATGCGGTGGCCGAGCACGACGTACAGCACGAAGAACGCGCAGTTGGCGAAGGCGAAGACGAACCCGAGCGGCTGACCGCCGAAGCGCACATCGGTCAGCAGCCAGCCGCCGCCCGCCGCCAGCAACAGCGCGCCCAGGTTGCGCGGCGTGCGCGCGCCCAGCGCGGCCAGTGTAATCGGGCCGATGAATTCGATGGCGCCTACGGTGCCCAGGGGCAGGCGCGCAATCGCGAGATAGAAGCACGCGTTCATCAGGCCGAGCACGATGCCCAGCGCCAGCAACGTGCGCCGCTGTGGCCAGGCTCCCCTGGCAAACACCCGCCAGGGGAGGCGCCACAGCGCGAAAACGACGGCGGCGCTGGCGATGCGGAACCACGCGACGCCCAGCACCGAGACACTGGAGAAGAGCAGGACCGCGAAGGCGGGTCCGAGATAGTGGAAGATGGCGCTGACGAAGAAGTAGAGGTGCGGCGGCACGCGGCTGGTGGCGCCCGTTTTTCTGCGTGATAGCATGGCAGCTCCTGGTGTATCGGGCCTTCCGCATGTATAGTACAATGGGATGCGGCGCGGATACATGGGGAGTTGAAGGAGATTGCGCAAACATGGCTCAAGAAGTAAAGCGAGAGCAGCTATTTACTTACAGCACGTCCCATCGCGAGCTCGATGCGGTCAACCTGCGCGTGCTGGCGGAATTGCGGCGCGATCCGCGCATGACGATGTCGGCGCTGGGCCGGCGCATCGGCATGTCGGCGCCTGCCGTGACAGAACGCGTGCGGCGGCTGGAGGAGTCCGGCGTGATTCGCGGCTATTGTGTGGATCTGGATCCCGCGGCGCTTGGCCTGCCGATTGCCGCCTACGTGCGCATCCGCCCCAATCCGGGGCAATTGCCCCGCATCGCCGAACTGGCGCGGCGCATCCCCGAAGTGGTCGAATGCCACCGCGTCACGGGCGAGGACTGCTTTGTCCTCAAGGTGCATATCCCCGCCATCGAGCAACTTGACCGCCTGCTCGACGGCTTCCTGCTCTACGGTTCGACGACCACCAGTATCATCCAGTCGTCGCCAGTGCCGCTGCGCCCACCGCCGCTGCCCGAGGATGGCGGGTAACAAGTCAGCCTGTTGAAAAAGCTCTCGTTGTGGCTACCTGTCGGTATCCTCACAAGGGGGCAGTTTTTGTTTGAAGGCGAGCGCATGTGGGTGGTAGGCTACTCACGCGCGAGTTCGGAAGCTGAGGTTAAGCGGTGGTGGAGTGGGCCAGAGCGGAACAGGAAGAGATGACACCGTGGAACTCTCCATTCGCCCAGTACGGGAGAACGATCTAGAGGTGCTGGAGGAGCTGGCGGTGCTGGCGTGGGAGCCGGTCTTCGCCTCGGTCCGGAACGTCCTCGGACCGGAGATCGATGCGATCCTCCACCCCGACTGGCAGCAGCGCCAGCGCGAGGAGGTGAGGCGCTATTGTGCGCAGACGCCTGGAGCCATCGCGCTCGTCGCGGAGGTGGACGGCGCGGTGGCTGGATTTATCGCATACGCGCTGAACCATGATACCCTCAGGGGCACAGTCGATCTGCTCGCCGTACATCCGGACTACCAGAACCGGGGCATCGGCACCGAGCTCAATCACATCGTCATCGCACACATGCGACAGGCAGGCATGCGCATCGCTATCGTTGTGACGGGCGGAGATCCCGGCCATGCGCCCGCCCGCCGCACGTACGAGAAGGCGGACTACACCCTCTTTCCGATCGCGCACTACTACCAGGCGCTGTAGCGAGTACATGCCATCGACCTTAGGTGCAATACCAGGCTCGGGTCGTCGCCGTGCTCTGGCTGAAAGGGGGTCCGCCATGATGGGCAGGAAAGCGCGGCGCTTCACGCCCGTGCCGGCGGTCTCGCTGGAGGCCCTGGTCCCGGCCGATCACTTCTATCGCCAGGTGGATCGGGTCCTCGATCTCTCGTTCGTGCGCGACTTGGTCCAGGATTGCTACGCTCTCGGCGGACGACCCAGCGTGGACCCGGTGGTCTTTTTCAAACTCCAGCTCGTGATGTTCTTCGAGGACATCCGCTCGGAGCGGCTCTTGCTGCGCCTGGTCGCTGACCGACTGAGCGTGCGCTGGTATCTGGGCTACAACCTCGACGAACCCCTGCCCGACCACTCCAGCCTGACACGGATCCGCTTGCGCTATGGCCTGGAGATCTTCCGACGCTTCTTCGACGCCATGGTCGAGCAGTGCCGAGAGGCTGGATTAGTCTGGGGACGCGAACTCTATCTGGACTCGACCCAAGTGCAGGCCAATGCCGGCCGCGAGTCACTCACGCCGCGATTCGCCGTCGAGGCGCGGGAGGCCCTGCAAGCCCATCTGGCCACCCTGTTTGCCGACACGCAGCACCATACCGAAGACAATGCCGAAGACAGTCAGGGCACCGGGCTAGGTTCTGCCCCGCGACCGGCGGCAGAAGCGGACTCACCCGTTTCCGCACTCCTGGAGCCCACCCCACTGCCGGTGGTTCTCACCCCCGAGCAGCACGACGCCCTGGCGACCGCCCACGCCGCACGGCATGACTGGTTGGCAGCCGCAGGGGCGCAAGCCCGAGACGTCACCAGCCGCAACTATCAGCGGGTGGCCGATCGGCTGGTCAGCACTACCGATCCAGATGCCACCACGATCCCAACTAAAGGGGGCCTGGATCTGGGCTATCGCACGCACTATGTCGTCGATGGCGGCAAAGCCCGTATCATCCTCACGGTGTTGGTGACGCCCTCGGAGGTGATGGATAACCAGCCCATGCTTGATCTGCTATGGCACACCCGCTTCCACTGGCACCTGCACCCGCGGCAGGTGACCGGAGACCGCAAGTATGGCACCGACGAGAGTCTGATTGCCGTCGAAGCACAGGGCATCCGCGCCTATATCCCCAGCCCAGACATGGACCACCGTACCGGTTGTTTCAGTGGGGACGCCTTCACCTACGACGCCGAGCGCGATATCTATGTCTGCCCGGCCGGCCAGGATCTGCGCTATGACCGCTCGCATTCGACGGAGCGCTCGCGTCGGTATCGGGCCCGGGCCAAGGACTGCAACCACTGTCCGCTTAAAGCCCAGTGCACGACCAGCCACCAGGGCCGCACGCTCTGTCGCAGCGTCGAGGAAGCCTGTTTGGAGCGCGTCCGCGCCTACCGGACCACCGAACCGTACCGCAAGGCGTTACGCAAGCGGCAGGTCTGGGTCGAGCCGCTCTTCGCTGAGGCGAAGCAGTGGCACGGGCTGCGGCGCTTCCGGCTGCGCCGCCTCTGGCGGGTCAATAGTGAGGCGCTGCTGACCGCGGCCGGCCAGAACCTGAAGCGGCTGCTGCAACGGCGCGGATGGGGACGCCGGCCGCTGCCCAGCAGGGCTGTTCTCAGCGCCCAG
>DASYGC010000317.1:0-4010 GCA_036000225.1 Ktedonobacterales bacterium
CCTTCTTATCGCCCGTTGTAAACGCTGTGCATAACCTGGTTGTGCGTGAGAATCTCTCCCTCTATACCCGTGCCATGCGCTAAATGCCGACACCATCGAGATAGGACGCGTCGTCTTCAAAGGCCACGAGCAGGGGATCAACGTACACCGTGCCGGGGTATCCGAAACCAGGCTGGTCTGGCCGAACGATATTGAGGCGAAGGGCCGATTGCCGCTAGGCCGGCGCGGGCCCAGAAGAGCCGCGCACCACGAGTTCGCCGCCCAGCACGATCGTGCGCGGCTCGCTGTCCCCGCGCAGCACGTCGAGCAGAATGCTCATCGCCTGCTGGCCCATCTCGTTCATCGGTTGGCTCACGGTGGTAAGCGGTGGATCCAGATAGGCCGCGAGCGGAATGTCGTCGTAGCCGATCACGGAGACATCCGTTGGCACTCGCATCTTCAGGGCGCGGATGGCGCGCAGCGCGCCCAGTGCCGTCATGTCGTCGTAGCAAAAGAGCGCGGTTGGTGCGGGTGTCCGCGCCAGCACGCGGAAGGCAGCCAATTCACCGTGATTGGCGCCCTCGCCAACCGACATGACCAGCGACTCGTCGAGCACGGCGCCCATGGCCTCCATGGCCAGGCGATAGCCCTGGAGCCGGCGAATCGAGCTTGCCCGATCGGGCGGGCCAATGTACGCAATACGCCTATGCCCGAGGGCGATCAGATGTTCCACCGCCAGTCTCGCGCCCTGGCGATCGTCGGTGGCAATTAAGCTGGCCACGCGCGCCTCCCGATCGATCGGAGTATCGATGCTGGTCGGCAGATGCTCGTTGTTGACGAAGACGAGTGGCAGTCGCGCGGGTTGCCGGTCGCCCGCCACGCCTGGGCCCGCGCTCGAGGCGCCGATGATGATCCCGTCTACCCGCTGGTGCCGGAATAACTCAAGGGCCTGGCGCTCCTTATCGACGTCTTCGTCCGTGCTGGCCAGCAGCACCGCGTAGCGATCGCGCCGCGCGCGATCCTCGATGCCATGCACGACCTCGCCCCAGAAAGGGTCCGAGATTGAGATAACCAGGACGCCAATGGTATGGGTAACACGCATGGACAGTCCACGCGCCAGAGCGTTAGGGGTGTAACCAAGGCGCTCGATCACCTCGCGGACGCGGAGCGAGGTCTCGACGCTGACGCGGGGGCTGTCATGCATGACGCGCGACACCGTGGCGACGGATAGACCAGAGACGCGTGCCACGTCGTCAATGGTTATATGATCGTCGCGCGTCTTTGCGCTCGTGGCAGTCTCCTCGCCGCGTCTTCGACCGATCGGCTGGTTGCGAAAGCGGTTTCATCGGTCAATGTAGCCCTGGCTTTTTCCCTCTGTCAAGGAGCGGGGACCACCCTGGTCACCGTCCTCTTTTGTTGGTACCGGCGCGCGCTCGGCCGCCATGCCCCTGCCATCCGGATGTATCGCCAGGCTCTTCATCTGCCCTGCTATCCAGTCGATCTCCTCGGCGATAATGCGCTCGCCCTCCGCCCGATCGGCCAGGCGCGGGTCCGCGTGCTCCGGCACCGCGAAGCCGGGAGACGGGTGGCCGTCGAAGGCGAGCCCGTCGACAATACCGAAGTCCTTGTACGGCAGCGGCCGATCGCGGGCCGGCAGACGCGCCAGGGCCACATGCTGTTCAGCAACGGCGAACGCGATCGCCGTCTCCCAGCGGTCGGCGTGCCCAGGGCCACGTTGCGGCGACACCGGCGGCGCCCAGGCGGACAGATACAGCACCCGCACCACCCCAGCCTCGGTTTCCTCGTGCGCGATGCGCTCGAGCGCGCGCTGATGGTTTACCGCCCCATGCCCGTTCAACAGCACGATGACGCGAGCGGAAGTCAGCTTGAGGCCGCGGACGACGGCGCGCACGGTAATGCCGAAGGCGGATTCCTCAAAATACAGGCTCTTGACCGGATTGCCGGGGAAATCCATGCCGATGATGCGCTCATCACCCTGGAAGCCGAGCGATCCAAGCTGCTGAGCGCCGTTACCTGGGGGCACCAGCGTCTCCGTGCCGGCGAACAGAGCAGGGAGCACCACGCCGCCAAGGCGTCGCGCCGCCGCAACCGCTACGTGATGGGCGTGCAATGGGTCGGTCCCCAGCGGCAGGTGCGGGCCGTGCCACTCCAGCGGGCCGATGGGCACGAACGCGATCGGGCACGCCACGAGCGCGCGTACAACCTCGTCCGGCCGCATCAACTCATACTCGACCTTGGTGGTCATTGGCTATCTCCTCCGTGCAGGCCTGATACTAAGATTTCGAGTCGCTTCGCCGGTGCGATCAGGGACACCAGACCTTCACGGCCCGAGTATCAAGAAGGATTGAGCGATTGCCTAATCGAATACGGGCACGGCATTACCGCGGCGCATCTAAATGTAAGCGTTTTCATATGCCGGACTATAGCACTGCGATCTGGCCCCGTCAAATACAGCGCTCTCTGGCTGTCTGACGGCAAGGGCCGCGTCCGGGTGGGATGATTTCAGCGGACTTTAAACGGCTGGAATCGACCCAATGCGGACATTCGATGGCTGATTAGAAAACCAGCGAGCGATGCACAGCCAGGCCGGCCGTGACGCCATCGGCGCTTGCCCACGTCACGTTGTGGGCGCCGCGAGTGATGTCGCCGGCAGCATAGACGCCAGGCACTGTGGTCATCTTTGTAGCATCGGTTCGGATGATGGGGCCGAAGGGGCCCTCATCCAGTTCACAGCCGAGTTGTCGCGCGATCTCGCTGTTCAGGCGCGTGCGCGGGCCGAGAAAGAGCGCGTCCACGCCCGACATTCGCCCGTCGCTGAGTTCGATCGTGGAGAGCTCCGCGCCTTCGCCGTGCAGTGCTTTCACTAGCGCCGGTTCGATGGTGACGCCACGCGTCCGCAGCTTGGCAAGCGACACATCATCGGGATCGGCAGCCCCGTTCAAGTAGAGCGTTGTCGGTCCCCATTCGGCAATCAACATGGCCTGATGAATCGACATGGGCGAGACGTTCAGCACGCCCAATCGCTGGCCGCTGAACTCGAAGCCATGGCAGTAGGGGCAATGGAGCACCGAACTCCCCCAGCGTTCGGCAAGCCCTGGAATGGCAGGTAATTCGTCCGAGATGCCGAAGGCGAGCACAAGCCTGGCGCTTTCAATTATTTCACCCGTCGCCAGTTTGACCGAGAAGCCATCCCGCTCCCTTGCCGCGCTCATAGCTTCCCCCTCGATGAAGGTAGCGGTGGGATATGCCGCGACTTGCGATCGCGCGGTTGCGAGCATCGTGCCCGGTTCGCTGCCATCCTGAGCGAAGAAGCCATGGGAATGTGCCGCGAAGCGGTTGCGGGGCGTTCCTGTGTCGACGATGCAGACCGATCGCCGCGCCCGCGCGACATACATGGCTGCCGACAGTCCGGCGAAGCTGCCACCGATGATGAGTGCGTCATGACGCATGGACATTCTCCAAATCATGCGATCCGCCACGGGTCACGAGGCGGGCGTGGCAGTCGGCGCTCAACATGGCCAGTGTCACTTCGCCAAAGCGCGAAAGAAGCAAAGCCTCCGCATCGTGGAAGGCCTGATTGAGGGCGGCATTCACGGCCTTTTCGACGAGGCAGCCGGGCGCCTCCGTCCGGTTACCAATGGCGAGAAGCGAGGGGGAGCCGAGCGCGGTGTAGATGTCGCGCAATGTGACCGCTGATAGGTCGCAGGCCAGCGTCCACCCACCGCCATGCCCCTTTTCCGACCGGATATATCCCTGGTCCCGGAGGCCAGCCATGATCCGCCGGATCACCACCGGATTGGTGGCCATCGCCCTGGCCAGGACCTCGGACGTCACGGGACCATGTTGCTCGGCCATGTGCAGCAGCAGGTGGAGCACGCCCGACAATTTACTATCTCTTCTCATGACACTTCATATGTTACATGATGATGCGGAGGAGGTCAAACGGCTATTCCGTATCCAAACAAACTCCCGATCAGAGCGCGGCAAGCGCCTCGGCGGTGTCGAGCACG
>DASYGC010000318.1:0-8497 GCA_036000225.1 Ktedonobacterales bacterium
GCGGCGAGCGCGTCACCATCGCGCCGCCCGATACGATCGCCGATGGCATCCGCACCCAGTGTCTGGGCACGCTCACCTTTCCCATCATCCGCGAACATGCTGAGGCGATCGTGCTGGTCAGCGACGACGAGGTGCGCGAGGCGATGCGTTTTCTGGCGCTGCGTCTGAAGTTGCTGGTTGAGCCAACGGGCGCGGTCGCGGCGGCCGCCGCGCTTACGGGCAAGTTGCGGCCCTACGGTCAGCGCGTCGGCGTCGTGCTCTCGGGCGGCAATGTCGCGCCGGACGTCCTGGTAGATGTGTTCGCGCTGGGCAAGCATGCATAACATCAGATCGTATGCTACACTGGGCATAGCGTAGCCTGGTCGCCAGCGCGGGCAGTTCACCCTCCTTCACCATCCGCGGGAGGAGACTGTGACCGATAATTGCTCACGCGAAGAACCCCGAAGCCACGAAGATCATCACCGTGAGCACCAGGTAAATCGCGGGCGCGGCTAGCAGCAGCGTCCAGCGGAAATTCCGGCTGAGGTTGGGATGGCCGAGCACGTAGTACGCGATGGGACCCAGCAGGGGGATAGCGATCACCAGCAGTGACCAGCCCACTCGCGCACCAGTTGAGAGGGCGTCGCGATGGGTGATATCCCAGAGCGCGACGCCCAGCCAGACGGCGTAGAGGGCAAAGGGCAGAAAGTTGGCGTAGAACGCGAGCAGGATCTGGACGACCGAGAAGCCGCCGAGACCGAGAAAGTTCAGCATCGAGTTGTCTCCCTCACCTGGTGGGACCATCCGTCTCGCAGGAGCGTGTCCGGCCGCTTGCCTCGCGTCAGGGGGTGCGCCCCGTCGCGGAGACTGGCGCCCCCGGCTGGCTGGCCGGCTTTGCTCGCCGCCCGAGGATATAGTAGGCGAGCGGACCCAAGATCGGGAGCGCCAGCACCACCAGCAGCCAGCCGATGCGCGTTCGCTCCGACAGTGTCGTACGCGCCAGCAGATCCAGCGTCGCAATCACCAGCCACGCCGCATACAGCGCGAAAAACAGGGTATTGAAGTAGAAAGATAGCAGCAACTGGCTGATAGTGAGGCCGTTGAACCCCAATGGCACCAGCACATCGTCGTCAGCGGTGGAGACGCCCGAGGGCAGACCGCTGGCTGTCAGGGTCAAGGCATCCACCAACGCGGGTGCGGGCGGCGCGTTGACGTCGGGCATGTTCGCCTGCGCCGGTGGCGCGGGCACGGTACGGAAGTCGCGCTCATGATAGTTTGGTCCCTGCACGAAGACGAACGCCTGGAGCAACCGGAACGCGATACTGGGGTCCCCTCCGCCGGTGTGGGCTAGAGGAGAGCCACAGGCATGCGTCACCTGCAGGAGCGGCGGCAGTGTGCGCGTGCCACTGTTCCCAGAGTAGCAGTTGTCAGCGCCCGCTGGCGCCGCCAGCGCGACGTCGGCAATGCCTGAGCCGCTCACCGTATTGTTGACGACCACATTGCCGCTCGCCAGCCAAAAATTCGCGTCGAGATTAGGCAGCACCAGAATGCCGTAGGCGCGGTTGCGCGCGACGGTATTGTTGGCGACATAGTTGAGATTGCCGCCGGGCAGCCCGATACCCACTCCCGCGCCGGGTCGCTGCAGGGCGAACGCGGGCACGTTCGGCTCGCCATTGTCGGTGACCAGATTGTCGACGATCGTCGTGCCGCGTTCAGGAGCGAGTTTCTCGCTGTCCAGCGTATTGGGCAGAATGCCCGCGCCATTGTGGCGCCAGATCGAGTCACGCAGAATCAAGTTGCCGCCGGAGTTGGTCCCTGAATAGCCCAGCGCGTTCCACTCGGAAGTCACGTGCGTGATGACCGCATCGCAGGGGAAACACTCGCCAATATAGAAGCCGGAGTCCGGGCTGCCAGAAGCGTAGCTGTGGTCAAACTGACCACAGCGCGAATGCAGCGTGTAAATGCCGTAGTCGCCATTGTCATAGGCCGTCAGATAGCTGCCGCGATACCCGACGACCGCATGCCAGTAGAAGCCGTTGGAGAGATAGTCGCGCGCGGTCATGTTCTCAACGACGACGTTGTCGGCGTACACCAGCAGGCCGTTGGTCGCATCGGTGGCGAACTGACCATCCAGAATGACCCCGTTGCGATCTTGGCCGCGAATGGTCAGGTTGGGGGTCCAGACTTTGACCGCTTCGTGATAGCGACCGGGCGCGATGGAGACGAGATCACCGGGTTGCGCGGCGTTCACCGCGGCTTGAATGGTCGGATAGCTGGCGGGCACCTGCCGCACATGCGCGAACACAGTGGCAACCGGAGGCGCTGGACACGGATTATTCAGACGAAACGGCACAGTGGCCGCGTGCACGCTGGCGCTGGGCACCGCCAGCAGCACCGAAAAGACAGCGGCCAGGACGACCAGAGCGGCGGCGCGACGGTGCTTGGGTGGGGGCGACTGATGGAGCGAACGCGAGTGCTGTTCGGACATGTACACCTCGCTCAGCAGCGTGATAGGTGTCGAAGGGCGTTCCGTCTGGTGCGCGAGCACGCCAGCTCGGTAGCCGAGCTGGCGTGCTCGCATGTGGTGCACGCACGCCGTTTAGTGACGAATGCTAGTAGCCACGCGCCCCCTGCGTGCTGTGTGGTACCTGCTCTTCGTCTTCCTGCACGGTGGTCACCTCCTCGGCGATCACATACTCCTTGCCCCGCGCGTCGCGCGCGACGATTTGGCGGTCGACGAGGGCCTGTCCTCCAGCTTGCCCGCCGGTGCGATCGGGTGTCACCACCGTGTCGCGCTCCTCGATGGTCACTGGCTCCTCTTTGCGCCGGCCGCGGAAGAGCAGGAAGAGCAACAGCAGCAGCAACAGCAGCAATAGCAAGCCGATCAGGCAGTACTGGATGGGAATTGTCTGCTGCTGGCCCTTGACCAACATATCTTTCTGCAGCTTGGTGGCAGGCGACTGAGCGCACGCGCCTTTGGGCTGCACGGCGGCAACGGTCAGATGGGTGTCGCTGGTCTCCACTGGAGCGTTGAAGTGGGTCGAGAAGTTTCCGTTCGCATCGGCGGTAGCCGTCGCGACACTATTAGCGCAGCCATTCGATCCCTGTGCGCCGTAGAGCACTTCAATCGGATCGCCCGACTTGAAGCCTTTGCCGGTGACCGAGACCGCCTTGCCCGAGTCCACGGGAGACGTGATCGAGAGGGTCGGCGCAACTGGTACGGTGATAGTGCCGGTAAACGTCCCTTGCAGTGTCGGGCCACCGGAATCCGACTTGCCACAGGTACCCGTTGGTTCCACCGCGACAACCGTGATCGGCGTCGAGGTGGTCACCATTGGCGCGTTGAATGTGGCGGTAAATGAGCCCGAGCTGGAAGCCACGCCAGACTGGATCGCCGTGGTGCACCCGGTAGAGCCGGTTCCAGTACCATAGAGGATGTCGATGGTACCACCGAACTTGGCCGTAGGATCCAGGAAGTTCGCTCCGGTTACCGTCACCGGCTGCCCCGCGACGATTGGCTGGGTCACGGTGAGCGTCGGCGCCTGCAGTACCGTCAACGGAGCTTGGAAGGGCGTGTTCTCGTGCGTCGTTTGGTCGTTCCCGCACAGGGTATAGTCGCCGGGGGTGATACCGCTGGGGATGACCACGGACACGCTGACATTGCCGCCACCATCGGCCGTCGCCGTCGCGCCTGGAATTGGCGTCGCGGCGGAACAATTGCCGGTTGTGGTGTAGCCAATGATGATTTGATCGCCGTTGCCGTACCTGGAGCCGGTGGCGGTAATCGTCGCGCCGGACATGCCCGCCCCTGGCGTCAGTGTCAGGTCGTGAGGGGTGGGGCTGGGGCCCGGGCCGCTGGCGTACGCCGTGCCGCCAAAGCTCGCGCACAGCGCGAAGGCGAACACCACACCCACCGTGGCAATCAGTCCAGAGCGCCCGCGCGGACCACGGGCGAGCTGGTGCCCTCCCGTGTCAGCGATGAAGTCCCTCTTCATGAAAGCCGCACCTCCTTTTGTCACACATTCTTTACATCGCTCACTTGTCGCGGATGATAACATAAGAGGATGTCTCCCGAGAGCCATCCCGTACGAAACTCCGACGGCGTCGCGGCCCATCTGAAATCGCCGCCAGTCCGCCGTCACTTCGCAGAGTCTACTACCCCGGCGATTCCTTGTCAATGACTGAAATGCCGGACAGATGCCGGTGCGCCGCCCGCCACCGCTTCCTTTCTTGACCTGGCGTGCGGAACCCGGTAGCATACACAGAGTCAGCGTGTCGCGCGCTTGCATGCCGCGCGTCCTACCAACCGCACGCAGACAGCCATGCGGTCTGCTCGATGACGTAGCGGAAATGAGTTCAGATGCCGTCCAGAGGAGGGCGCCCGAGCCAGCATCGGTCGCCACGCGATCCGCAAACTCGCCGTGCGCCCGCGGCCAGTGCTGACCAATCGGGCAGAGTTGGCCGCGCCACGCCACCCGCACACGGCGCAAGTGGGGACCTACCGGCGGTAGATGGTGGCTATCAGGGTCCTGAAGTGGAGCCGTTTCCCGCCCCCGCTCACAGCACGTGGACCTATGTCGAGCGAGCAGATCAACTGGCGCTGGTCGCGCGGCGGTTGAGCACTGGGGCGGTAATCGCCATTGATGCCGAGTTCGTACAGGTCCGCGTTCGTGGACCAGACGATCCACCCCACCGGCTGGCGCTGATCCAACTGGCGGGGATGCCTGGTATGGGGGGCGCCTTCGTCATTGATGCCCTGCGCCTGGCCGATCTGTCGCCGCTGGAGCAGCCGCTGCACGATGCACGTATTCTCAAACTGTTCCATGGCATTGGCGCCGATAGCCGCGTGCTTGCCACGCGCCAACTGGTGGCGCGCCACACGCTCGACCTCGAGGCCGTGAGCCGTTCGATCTTCGGCCAGCGCGAATCGGGGCTGCAAAGCATGCTCCAGCGCGCCTGCGGAGTACGACTGGATAAGAGTCTACAACGGTCCGATTGGACGCGCCGGCCTCTGACACCGGCCATGCTGGGCTACGCGGCGCGCGATGCCGACATGACACTGGTCCTCTACCAATGGCTGCTCGCCCGCTATCCCTGGGCGGTGGCGTTGCATGAGATGCCGGCAGACGAGCCGCCGCCCGCGGTCGCGGGATGGATGCTTCCCCTGCTGGATGGGTCGCGCGCGCAGCGAGCCGATTGGGCGGTGAGCAACGCCGGGCTTGAGGGGCGCCTGCCTGAGCAGGCGGCGGCGCTGCGGGCGGCGCTGGCCGTCGTGCGACGTCCCCTCACGCGTGCCCGGATCATTCGACTGATCGCCGATCTCGAGCTCGCGGAACTCATCCCTGTTTTGCGACCGGGCTTGTCCGCGCTAGCCACTGAGGAGCGCGCGGGGACGGTGCGGGCGCTGGGACGACTGCGCGATGTCGCGTCGGAGGCGGCGCTGCGTTCACTACTCGCCGATCCCGTGCTGGACGTGCGCGATGCGGCACGCATCGCGCTGGCACAGCTCACGGCGCCGCCCACTCAACCAGCGTCCTCCGCGGTAACCCGTACGCACCACGATGGCGCCGCGCGCTGGACCTTGAATGACGCCACCAATGGTCCCCCTGAGGAGGCTGGCTGGCAGGCAGTGCTCCGTGCGCGCTTCGGCGATCGCCAGGCCCCCAAGAGCGCAGCCACCACTGAGGCGACCGGCGATGCCACCGACGATGCCACCACCCCACCCGCAAACGACCGTTCGACAGACTCCTAGTGCGACCCGCCGCTATCCCTGCCACGATATCAGCCTTGCGCACCACGCCCGATGGCCGTGCGCGTGTTAAATCTTTCGCTAGGTTTTCTATTCTAGTCAATCTGCCCAATCGAGGTCTGGGCATCATTCCGATCACCGCAAACGGCCCATGTCTTGCGGATGCTCTCCGTACCTTCGTGGACGATCGCAGCACGTGCATACACATGCGGGCGTGATCCAGCGGTCATGGCCGTGGTGACATTTGGCCGTGGGCGCGATATAGTGCGGCGTACACTATGCGATAAAACGGAATAGAGGCGGCCAGCGCGATGCGGGTGAGCCGTGTGGATCCGTGACGCATGTCGCTGGAGCAGCCGCGAGACTGCCTCGCGATCCTTGGCAAACGTAGACCAGATCAGCGGTCAGTCATCGCCAGGGAGACCTCAGCGGCGATGTAGAGTCCTCGTCCGATCGAGGAGGATGCATAATGGCGAAGCAGGGCAAGAGCGACAACGGCCACAAGCAGAACCCAGACACAGCTGACGCCGCGCCGTCGCGTCCGAAACGCAAGGCGCGGAGCCAGGCCCCGTCGCCAGTGCCAGCACCCACCGTGGCTGTGGACTCCACATCGCGTTCACCCGCGAGACGGGCGCCTCGGCGCAGCTCCCCCACGCCAGGCTCGCGCGATCGGCGCGAGCCTGAAGCGGCGCCGCCGGCACCGCGCCGATCGCGCGGCACGCGATCTCCCGTCCCTGCCGCGCCGTTGCCACTCGCGGACCCAGTTGGGGAGGCGGCCGAGGAGGCGCCGATGCTCCCCGTCGAGGTCGTTGACGCGGCGACAGCTCCTGTTGCGCCGACGCCTGCGCCCGCTCGCGCGCGCGGCTCCAGCGGCGCTGCTCCGGCCGCGTCGCAAGCCCAGGAGGTTGCGCCAGCGCAGCCGCTCGGCGCTTCGACGCTGGATGAGCCAGCGGAGGGTGAAGGTGACGATGCTCGTGTGGACGAGTTGGAAGCGGACGAAGCCGGCTCTGCCGACATTGACGAGCTAGCGGAACGCGAGAGTGAAGCTACCGTCCCATCCGGCCGGCGCCCCAGAGAGCGTTCCGGCCCGCGCAGCAATGCGCTAGGCGTGCTCATTGAGCGGCGGTTTGCCGACCCCAGCTCACCGGTGCGCTCGTACTCTGAACTGGAGCGACGCTCCCACATTTCCCGCGAGGCGCTCAGCCGCTATGTGACACCACGCGCGGATCGCCGGCGGTCGCCGACGATCGACACACTCGATGCCATCGCCGAGGCGATGCACCTTAGCCTGGAGCAAGTCTCGCGGGCGGCAGTGGCGGGATCGCATGGCCTGGCACTGCCAGAGGAGGCGGAACGCCAGGCGCGCGACGAAATCGTCAACCCACTGATCTCGTCGCTGAGTGATGAGCAGTTCTATGCGCTGATCGAACTGCTCAGGCAGATGCAGCCCCGTACACCGCCGAGCTGATGTGCGTTCGGCGGAGGACCTCCGATTTGGATACCGACCATCCGACGCACGTCGTGACCTGCTTTCTGCTGCGGCACGATCGCGGGCACGATCAGATCCTGCTGGTGCGACGCAGCGACCGCGTGCGCACCTACCGCGGGCGCTGGGCAGCCGTCAGCGGGTATCTCGAGCCAGAGGTCACGCCTGAAGCGCAGGCGTATACTGAAATCCGCGAAGAAACGAGCCTCGACGCCGCTGATGTGACGCTCATGCGGGCCGGAGTGCCACTGCCCGTTGAGGATGGCGCCGCGGGGCTGGCATGGGTGGTCCACCCCTTTCTGTTCAGAGTCCACACGCCCGAGCGAGTCCACACCGACTGGGAGGCACACGCGGCGCAATGGGTCGCCCCGGCGGATCTGGCGACGTTCGACACGGTGCCGGGGCTGGCGGCGGCGCTGGCGCAGGTGTATGATGGCAAGCAGGCACCCGATGGCACGCTATGATGCGCTGGACCTCGGCACTTCGCCCGACGCGATGCTGGCCGTAGCAGTAGAGCGCATCAGCTCCGATCGCGAGCACGGCGCGAGCTGGCTCGCGCGGGCCGCCGCTGGGGCACTGGCCCAGGCAGCCGGCCATCTCCTCGAACGTGATGCCGATGATGCGCTCCTCGCCAGCGCGGCCGCGTGGTGCAGCCACGCCCGCGAGTTGGCACTCGCCCGACCCAGTATGGCCGCCCTGGCGACTACCGTCGCGCGGATTTACGCGGCGGGCTGGCCGCCGCGCACGCAGGTGCTGGCGCATACCGGCGCAGCGGCGCGCATAGCGCTCACCCGGTCGCGCGCGGAGGCCGAACACGTCGTGGCCCTCTGGGAAGCCAGCGCGGGCGCCATCGCGACACATGCGCGGCCGCTGCTCCGCGGCACACTGCTCACCCACAGCCGTTCGGCGACGGTTGAGCGGGTGCTTGCCGCTTTGACGGCAGATGGGTCCTCTGCTGTCGAGCGCGTGATCGTCACCGAAGCGCGGCCCGGTGGGGAAGGGGTGGGCCTGGCCGGCGCGCTGGCAGCTAGCGGCCTGCCAGTGACGCTGATCGCCGATGCGGCGGTGGGCATGCTGGCCCACGAAGCCCGGTGCGTCGTGGTGGGAGCGGACAGCGTGCGCGCGGATGGGTCCGTGGTGAACAAGATCGGCACCAGTCTCCTGGCGCTGGCCGCGCGCGCCGCGGGCATCCCGCTCTATGTGCTCACTGAATCGCTCAAAATCGCGCCGCGGAACTGGCCGCTGGTGCTGGAGGAGACGGATTCCATGCTGCTGCTGCGTGA
>DASYGC010000319.1:0-13370 GCA_036000225.1 Ktedonobacterales bacterium
CGGCTCGCTCAGCTGTGCCAGCACGTGCTCGACCACGCCGAACTGCGAGTACGGCAATTGGTTGTCACCGACGCTGAGGCGAGCGAGCTGACATTTGAGACGCTGGAGATCGATGTCGAATAATCGCAGCCTGGTGAGCCACTCCGGTGCCGCGTCAGTGGTGCATGTCGTTGGCAGAGGATTCTCATGGCTTCGCAATTGATGGCGCTGGGGAGCAATGCGGTCTTGTGGGCCGCCGTGATTGGCTGGCTCGCCGCTCAGCTCATCAAAATGGTGCGTTCGCTGATCACCAACCATAAACTCGATTTCAGCTATCTGGTTTCGTCTGGCGGCATGCCCAGCGCGCACTCCGCGCTCGTGACGGCCATGGCAACCGCCGTGGCGCGCCGCGTGGGGCTGGGGTCGCCTATCTTCGCCATCGCCGCCGTCTTCGCCAGCATCGTGATGTACGACGCCGCGGGAGTGCGCCTGGCAGTCAGTATGCAGGCGCGCGTGCTCAACCATATGATCGATGACTTCTTCCATGAGCGCGGGCTGCAGCCCAAGCGTCTGCGCGAGCTGATTGGCCATACCCCGCGCGAAGTGCTGGCGGGCGCTGTCGTGGGTATCGTCGTCGGCATCCTCCTCACCCTGTGAGCCGCGGTTATGCGCCTTGCGGGTGAAGACTGGCTCATCGTGGGTCCGGGAGTCCACCGGACGCCCGTACAAAGCGACAGCAATCATCCGAAAGTGGTATGACACCGCTGCCACAGACGCAATCGCAAGGCAGGCTATGATGCGCTTGGTGCTGGTACGCCATGGTGCTACCGAGAACAATATCGAGCAGCGCTACACCGGCCAGTTGGATGTGCCGCTGAACGCGCTGGGCCAGCGGCAGGCGTGGGCACTGGCCAGCGCGCTGGCCGACGAACGCTTCGATGCCCTGCTCGCATCCGACCTGCGTCGTGCCCGGCAAACCGCTGAGGCCATCGGGCGGCAGCGCGATAGGGCCATCGAGCTGGATGCGGACTTGCGCGAGTTCGACCTGGGCGAGTGGCAGGGGCGCACGTATGCCGAGATCGTCGCCGCCAGCCCCACCGCCCTCGCCAGCTGGCAACATTCACCTGATACCGCGCCTCCGCCGGGCGGCGAGACCGTGCTGGCGGTGCGCGATCGGGCGGCGCGCGTCGTCGCGCGCTGCCTCGCCGCGTACCCCGATGGTCGGGTGCTCTGCGTCACCCACGGTGGCGTGATCGGCGTGCTGCTCTGCCACCTGCTGGAGATCGAGCTCCGCCAGCGCTGGCGCTTTCGCCGTGACAACGCCGCCATCACTGAGTTGGATATTGGCCCGGACTACGCCATCCTCATGCGGCTGAACGAGACCTGCCACCTGCGTGATCTGCCCGCTGGCGAGCCGAACCAGGTGCTGTAGCTCGATGGTCAGTCGCCACAACGCATCTCGGACACACCAACCGCTCCATGGTGTCCCACATCGAGGGATACCGGCAACGGTGTTGGCCCGCCCCGTCGCTCCCGTGCTATACTGCGCCGCGGGCCATTTGCCCACGATACGCGGCGGCATCCGCCAGCCGCGAAGAGTGACTGACGCCAGGGAGCGATACGTGCGCGCGGTGATCTACCACCGGCATGACGACGTCCGCATCGAGGACGTGCCCACACCAGCCATCGCCGAAGGTGAGCTGCTGTTGCGCGTCGCCGGTTGCGGGCTATGCGGCTCCGACATCCTGAAGCTCACCAGCCAGGCACAACCTCCCGTCAAGCTGGGTCACGAGTTGACCGGCACGGTCGTCGCCAGCCTCACCCCTCGCTTCACGCCAGGCCAGCGCGTCGTGGTCGCCCACCATGTTCCCTGTGGCGCATGCGTCTATTGCCAGCGCGGCAGCCCCACCATGTGCGCGCAATTCACGTCGAGCAATCTGGACCCGTGTGGCCTGGCCGAATACGTTCGTGTGCCCGCCGTGCATGCCGCCCACAGTGCCCTGCGGTTGTCCGATTCGCTCTCGGATGAGGCGGCAAGCTTCACGGAGCCACTGGCCTGCTGCCTGCGTGCTCTAGGCCGCGTGTCGCTCGATGCCGTCGCTGACGTGGTAGTCGTCGGTCTGGGCTCGATGGGTCTCCTGCTGCTTCAGGCGCTGTTGATCGCGCGGCCCGCGGCACGCCTCATCGGCGTCGACCCGCTCGCCGACCGGCGCGCTCACGCGCTCACTCTGGGCGCCAGCGCCGCGCTCGATCCCGGCGCCGGTCTGGCTGACACGGTGCACGCCATGACGGATGGGCGTGGCGCCGATCTGGTGGCGCTCACCGTGGGCGCGCCTGCCGCGCTGGCCAGCGCCCTGTCGCTGGTGCGCGATGGCGGTGAACTGCTGGTGTTCGCCGCGCAGCCGGGCGCGCTTATCGCGTTCGATCTGTGGGCCTGCTACCATCGTGAAGTGCGGCTGACCACCAGCTACTCATCCACTCCGGGCGACCTCCAAGCGGCGCTCGATCTGCTGGAAACGGGGCGCCTGCACCCGGAGACGCTCATCAGTCACCGGCTGCCGCTGGCGGCCTTTTATGAGGGCGTGGCGCTCGCGCGCACGCACCAGGCTCTCAAGGTATACTTCGACCTGTGCGCTTGATCCCGCCCCACCTGGGGGCAGTCCGCGAAGGAGCAGTGTGTGGCAACCGATCCCACTCAGTTTGATGTCATCGTTGTTGGCGCGGGAATCGGCGGCTATGTCGCCGCCATCCGGGTGGCCCAGCTGGGCGGGCGCGCGGCCATCATCGAAAAGCAGTACATCGGCGGCACGTGTCTCAATGTCGGGTGCATTCCGTCGAAGGCCCTGCTGCATATCGCGCGGATCTACGACCAGTTCACGGAACTCGGCAAACTGGGCATTCAGGTCGCCACCCCACCGACCTTCGACATGCGCACCGCCGTCGCTTTCAAAGACAAGGTCGTGAAGCAGCTCACGGGCGGAGTGTCGCAGTTGCTCAAGGCCAACGGCGTGACGATCTTCGAAGGGGCCGCCGCCGTCTCCGAACCGGGCCGCATCATCGTACGGCAGGCGAACGGCCAGCAGGAACTGCGCGCGTCGAAGATCATTCTGGCCAATGGCTCGGTACCCATTCTCCCGCCGTTTCCTGGTGTTGATGGGCACAATGTCATCATCAGCGATGACGCCATGAATATGGCGCGGGTGCCAGCAAGCCTGGTGTGCATCGGCGGGGGCATCATCGCGGTGGAGCTGGCGTGTATGTTCGCGGCGCTGGGCTCCAAGGTCTCCATCGTCGAAATGCTGCCTTCGATCATTCCGAACGAGGACGAGGACGCCAGCAAGACGCTCGCGCGCGCGCTGACTCGGCGTGGCGTCTCCATCAATACCGGTGCGCGTGTCGAGGGCATCAGCGACTATAACGGCCAGAAGCGTGTCAGTGCCACCACCGCCGACGGGATCAAGACCTTCGACGGGGAGTACGTGCTGGTTGCCGTCGGGCGCAAAGCCAACCCCTCTGGCCTGGATGGCTTGATCCAGCGCGGGCTGGCGATGGATCGCGAGCGCGTGGTGGCCAACGAGCGCATGGAGACCAATCTCCCAGGGGTGTATGCCATCGGCGACCTCGTGGGGCGCACCTGGCTTGCCCATGTCGCTGAAACGGAAGGCGAGGTGGCGGCGGAGAATGCGATGGGCCACGAGGCGAAGATGGACTACCATGTCATCCCGCGCCCGATCTTCACCTTTCCCGAGGTCGCCGCGGTCGGGCTGACGGAAAAGGCCGCCCGCGAGCAGCGCACTGAGGTGAGCGCTGAAAAGTTTCCCTGGGTTGCCAATGGCAAGGCGCTGGCCTCCAACGAGACCGAAGGGTTTACCAAGCTGATTCTGGGTCAATATGGCGAGATTCTGGGCGCGGTGATCGTCGGCGCTGACGCGGCCAATCTCATCACGGAGTATTCGCTTGCCATGCGGGCCGAACTGACCGCCGACGAGGTGATCGCCACCATCCACCCGCATCCAACCCAAAGTGAGGCATTGCGCGAGGCGGCGCTGGCTTCGGAGCATCGTCCGATCCACATCTTCCTGCGCCAGGCGGCCGCGCAGCGCTGACGCCGCGGACCGCGCGGACAGGCTTCATGAGCGACGGTTCGGATCGCCGTTGTGGCGCGTGAGTCTCGCGCAGAGTCGCCTGGTTTCAACCACCGGCGCACACTCGCACATGCGCTCGTTGCGCTCGCTCGTTGCGCTCGCTCGTTGCGCATGGTCACCAGCGCCAGTAACGCTCGACGCGAATGCCTGGGTAGGCGGTCCGCAGCGCGGAACTATACTCGCGCACCGCTTTGCGCATGGCATCTTCGCTCTGGAACAAGACAGGCACCTGGCTGCGGTATAGGGCGATCGCCTCTTCTTTGCCTCTGATCTGGCCTGAGATTTCGACCAGTTCGGGTTCCATCGGCAGGCGCAATTCCTGCTGGCGTTGGGTGAGCGCGCCGGGCTGCGTGACATAGGGGAAGTCTTCGTAGAACCGCACCAGGACCTTCTGCTGCGCCAGCCGGTCCGCTGCGGAACAACACAGCTGATGGTCAACATGGTGTCCCACGCCCAGGGGCGCGTACAGATTGGCGAGCGGCGCGCGCTCGTGGATCCGCTGTACCGCGGCCGCAAGCTGTGCGTCCAGGTCCACATCGCCACTATGCACCGATCCAAACAGTGACTCATTCGCTTGATAGAACGCCGGTGTCCCCCGAAAGATGGCATCCTGAAAGTCCAGCCAGAGCGTATCAGCGCCAAGGGACTCCAGCGCCGCCGCGTCTTCCTCGCGCCGTTGTTCAACCGCCTGTCGCGGGTCGGCCCCCAGGCCCATTTGTGTCAGTGTCTGCGTAGCAAACGGACTGAGCTGCGTCGCGATCGGAAGGCCGCCAAATATCGTGACCACCAGGGGACGAACACCCACACTGCTCTGCAGCGCCAGTGTGCCGCCACACGAAAGCGCGGCATCGTCAAAGTGGGGCTGCAAATAGATGTTGCGGTACTGCGTCGTGATCTCATCGACGCTGGAGAGATGCACAGCCGATCCTCCTCAAGCCAGAACAGCGAACCGCATCACCAGCGATCCGGTTCGTTCGAACAATGCTCCTCCCGCCAGCGGGCGGCGCAGAGCGCATGCCATTCAGCGGGCAGCAGCGTCGCCATGTCCGCCGGCAGTGGCGCCTGAATGCGCAGCGGCGCGCCAGTTGCCGGGTGGCACACCGACACCGACCACGCATGTAGCAACTGCCGTCGCGGCCAGGCCGCATCCGGTGAACCGGCTGAACCGGCGTTGTTGGGAGGTCCACCACCATAGGCTACGTCGCCCACAATGGGATGCCCCAACCAGGCAAGATGCACGCGGATTTGGTGTGTCCGTCCGGTGTGCGGTTCGGCCAGCAGCAGCGACCATCGCGCATCCATCGCGAGCACCTCGTAGCGCGTGACGGCCTCCTGACCGTCAGCCGCCACGATCACCAGCCGCCGGTCCGCGGTGTCGCGGCGCAAACGCTGGCACACCTCGCCCTGCCGATCTACCGGCTGACCACATACGAGAGCAAGATACCACTTCCGCACCCGTCGCTGTTCGAACTGGCGCACCAGTGCCTGGCGGGCGCGCTCGGTCTTCGCCAGCAGGACGACGCCCGAGGTGTCGCGGTCCAGGCGATGAAGCAGGCATGGCCGGCCTTCGGCGCGTGCCAGTTGTCGTGCCGCCACCGCATCAAACAGCGTGCCATCGGGATGCCGATAGGCGGGGTGCACCACCATACCCGCGGGCTTGTCCACCGCCAGCAGGTCGTCATCTTCATATAGAATGGGGATCTCAACGGCTGGCGCCGCCGCGTGCGCCGCTCCCTCAGCCGGCACCATATGACCCTCTCCCAACCAGTGTTGGCCCTCAATCATACCAGCCGATGCTCCCAGCTATGCACTGTACCGCGTAGATCTGCTCCGGCACCAGCATCGCGCACCTGCCGCGAGAGAGTTCCGGCGCGGCCCTTGCAACATCGCGCCATATCGCCTACACTCAACGCGACGCTTGCCGCGGCCACCAGAGACGCTCGCGGCGGCCACAGGAGATCGGCGTGCGAAAACTCCCCAATATTCTCAGCTTCGGCCGCCTGCTACTCACCATCCCGATCGTGGTGCTGATTCTGATCAATACACCGACAGCCTATCTCATCGCGACCGCCCTGTTTTTCGTGGGATCGGTGTCCGATACGTTGGATGGGCGGCTCGCGCGCAAGTATCATCTCGTCTCGAATATGGGCGTGTTTCTCGATCTCACCGCCGACAAGATTCTAGTCTCCTCCGGTCTCATCGCTTTGGTGCAGATAGAGGCGGTTCCAGCATGGATCGTCATCATCATCGTCACCCGTGAGTTTCTCGTCAGTGGCCTGCGCTCGCTGGCGGCCGCGCAGGGGGTCGTCATTCCCGCCGGCCGCTGGGGCAAACAGAAAACACTCCTGACGCTGCTGGCGCTCGGTGGCATCCTGCTCGGGCGCGGTCTGCACGGGCGGACCGCGTTCCCCCTGGGATTGAGTACCGCGGCTCACGGTCCCACCCAGTTCGCCGACTACCTGCTGGGACTGGCGGACGCGATCCTCTTGCTGGCGGTGCTGTGGACGGTCATCTCAGCGTACGAATACCTGCGTGGCGCCTGGGGACTGCTGACGAAGGCCGCGGATTCCGAATGAAGTCCGCAAGCTCGTGGCGCCCACCGCGCGCTCAGGCTTTCTGTCCTAGCTTGCGCTCGGTGCCGTTTACCAGCCGCACGATGTTGTCGCGATGCGCGTAGATGACCACCGCGGCTCCGCCCGCGATGAAGACCAGATGTGGCAAATAGTCAATACGCAGTGCCACCAGCACCGCGTCTGTCACCGCGCAGGTGGCCGCCGCGACAATTGAGCCCAGCGACACATATTTGGTCAGCCAGACCGGCAAAATCAGGCCAACCGCGCCAAAGAGCACCGTGAGCGGCTGCATGGCGAGCGTCGCGCCGCCACCGGTGGCCACACCACGCCCACCACGAAAGCCGATGAACATGGAGTAGTTGTGGCCCAATAAGGCAGCGTATCCCGCTACCGTCTCACCCCACAGCTCTGGCGGCGTGAAGATTCCGACATCGCGAAACAAGAGAAACCGCGCCAGCAGTACCGGCACGACACCCTTGAGGACATCCATCAGCGCCACCGCAATCGCCGCGCGGGGGCCGAGCGTGCGCAGAATGTTCGTCGCCCCCGTTTTGCCGCTGCCGTGTTGGCGTGGATCGACATTGCCGAAGAGCTTGCCGGCGAGCACACCCGAAGGAATCGAGCCGCTCACATAGCCGACAACGGCGGTGAGCGCGAATTGCCCCACCTTGAGCAGAACTGGGTTCATGCGCGCGCTCCTCCGCTCCCAGGATGTGATGCCGTGCTGTGAGCATAGTGGAGGCGACGAACCATGTCAAGCAATCTGGAACCGGGGCAGCGCGGATGGAGCAGCTCGCTGCCGCATTCAATCGGCACCTATGCGCGTCGCTTATCGCGCTGGTTCCTTGTCGGACTGTGTCCGTCTGAAGTGCGCGGCGCACAGCGCGGCCATGAACCAGAGCGCGCCATAGCCATAAAACGCGCCACCAAATTGATGCAATAGCGCGTGGCCAGGCAGCATACTGCTGATAACCGCCAGGATGGTCGTTAAGGGGACGGCTAGTACGCCGCCGAGAATAAACGCACCGTAGGCCACCGCCGCGAAGCGCCGCCAGGCTGCGAGGCTGCCAAGCCATTCCAGGCGATCCGAGTTCACGAACCGCCATCGGCTTACTGAAGCGCTAGCCCGCGGTCCGCGCGCGGGATTTACCGACGCGCTGGCGCGCGTATCCGCGTGCTCTGTACGCTGAATTTCCTCCGCGGGATGCCGTACGAGTATCGACAACAAGTGAGTACCTCCCCGGTGCCAGGCCGGATGGTGCCATACGACACGATCTCCTTTGTGCTTGGAGCACAAAGTATGCCATCCGGCCTGGCAGTACCGCTGATCGCTCCGTGCACATCAGGTATCGCGCCGCATGGCGGCACCCTCGCGCGGGAGCAATGGACTGCACCGGTCGCATCTGTCCTCAGCGTCGAAGACCAGACACGCGTTCGGTGGAACGGGCGATCATCCCAAATCATCCCTTCCTGTTCCTTAACGCCCGCGAGCGCGGAGGATAACACCGCTATGTGGCTTGCGGGGTCACGTTGGCCGTATCACCGTCTGCCAGTAGAAATCACAGACCGGCTGGAGCGGACAGCGGCCGCAGCGGGGCCGCTGGGCATGGCACATCTCACGTCCGAGGCGGATCATGTTCACATGCAATGGGTGGCGCCAGCGCGGTGGAATGGCCTGTGCCAGCTCCACGTGCGCGGTATCCGCGCTGGTACGCGCGCTGATGAGGCCCAGACGGCGGGCGACACGCCACACATGCGTGTCCACCGGAAAGGCTGGCTGACCCAGCGAAAACAGCAGGACACAGGCCGCCGTCTTGGGTCCGACGCCAGGCAGACTGCGCAAGGCGGCCGCCGCCGCTACCAGATCGAGACTCGCCAGCCAGTCCAGTGTCAGCGGCTGACCCGATGCATCCAGTCGTTGGGTGAGCGCGCGCAACACCTGTTGGATACGCGTCGCTTTGAGCTGACCCAGACCACCAACGCGGATCGTCTCAGCCACCGCCGCGGTGGGGGCATCGCGCACCGCCTCCCAGGTGGAAAAGGCCGCCACCAATTGCTGGTAGGCGCGCCGCGAATTGGTATCGGAGGTGTGTTGCGAGAGAATGGTCGCGATCAGCCCACCCAGTGGGTCACCGTCGGGCCGCCATTCGGGAATGCCATACGCCGCGACCAATCGCTCGTACACCTCGGCCAGTTTCGGGCTAGGCGTGATCTGCTGGCTCGTCGAAACATGACTCGTGTCCGCACCTCCCGTTGTGGTTTCCGCTAGCGCATGCGTTTCGAGTTTTGGACACGCCAAGGATGCACGATAACACACCAATCGGATCTCATTCAGGCGCAATCCGCACCGCAGATGGCCGTTCCCTTGGTAGAGCGTGATTCGCCTGCTATACTACGTGGAGTGGGCCGGCACGCGGGCAGTCGATGGCGGGCTACGCGATGGGTCTCGCGGTGGGAGGCAATGAAGGCGATGTTGCTGTCAATAGTGGTTCCGATCTACAACGAACACGCCACCCTTGCGGAAATCGTGCGGCGCGTGCAGGCTCAGCCGTTCGACAAGGAGATCATCCTCGTCGACGACCACTCCACGGATGGTACATGCGAGCTCCTGCGGCAGACCGAATGGCCCGAGAACGTGCGCGTCTACTACCACCCGGTCAATCGGGGCAAGGGCGCCGCGATCCGTACCGCCATCGAGCATGTGCAGGGCGATGTGGTCATCATCCAGGATGCCGACCTCGAATACAATCCGGCAGACTACGCGATTCTGTTGCGACCGATCGAAGATGGGCTTGCCGATGTCGTCTATGGGTCGCGCTTCCTGGGGATCCATCGTGCGTTCTTGTTCCATCACTATGTCGGCAATAAGCTGCTCACGTTGGTGACCAACGTGCTCTACAATAACATGCTGACCGATATGGAAACGGGCTACAAGGCCTTTCGCACGCGGGTGCTGAAGAGCTTCCAACTGCGGAGCAATCGCTTCGACTTCGAACCGGAGATTACCGCCAAGGTGCTCAAGCGCGGGTACCGGATCTATGAGGTGCCAATCTATTACGCCGGACGCGACTATGCTGAAGGCAAAAAGATCACGTGGCGCGACGGAATCGCGGCGCTGCGCGCGCTGATCCGCTACCGCTTGTGGGACTGATCGGGTGGAAGTGTGGGCAATGCGTCGCCCGCATCGTATGAATCTACCGCGTCGTCATCCGCCGGTGACGCACCATCCAGTTCCGTGTTGACGGCGATTTCACGCAGCCGCAGCATAAAGCTGAGATTATAGTGTCGATCACAACGGCCGCACGAGACGGGTCGTGAATAGCGGCGCACGCGTGGGTACTCGCGTTGGCACGCCGGGCAAACGTAGATGTAGCGGTACGGCCGCACGCGGCGCATGGCCAATTCACGCCGCACGGTCTCTTCGCGCAACTGCGCGCGCAGATATTCGGGGTCGCGCTCGGTCAGAGCGGCCTCATCTACCGAAATAGCATCGTAGCCGTGGCAACGGTGTTTGCGGGGGTGTCCCTGGACGCGATCGAAGAGGTGAATGAGTTCGTGGGCGACGGTGACCTCGGTGCTCATCGGCAGCAGGTCGGGTTCGATGAAAATCAAGTGGCGATGATCGCCGCCCGGCAAGTGGTTATCGTCCTCCGACGTCGCATCGGGACCCATGGTCAGGAGATCGTCGTCAGTCCCGTCGTCGAAACCTGGAAGCGCCGGCTGCAAGTGGACGGCGCCACTGGGTGCGCTACGCGTCGCCGACTCGGCATTGAGCAGCTCTGGCTCCTCGCCGCAGCCGATATCAGCGGAGTCGCCCCCGGCATTCGGCAGATAACAGTAGCAGCCGAGCGCCATCGGATTGAGTCGCCGCCCCGTCCAGAGCGCGAACTCCTGCCGGTCGCTGGTGACGGCAACCCGGGCCGCCGCCCCGGGATCGATGCGCAACTTGCGCCAGTAATGCGCGAACCAGTGAGCGACTTCCTGACTCGCATTGATGAGCGGCAATTGGTCGAGCGCCGGCGGCGCGGGGGGGCGATGCCCAGATCGCTGCTTAGCCATATCTTCAGCGGCTCGCGTGAGGTCGTCTGGCATGCGCCGCCAGGCCTGAAGGCGCGAGCCACTACCCTCCATTCCTCATCGATTAGAGACGCACGTGCTCTGTCCTCTATAACGTGCTATCCCCTCTTTGAGTAATCTCACGCATCCACCTGGACTGGGTGCCATCCCGGGGGCAACTAGCCCGCCTGGGCTGGCCCAACTGGCGGCCCCGGCGCGCCCATCGGCCACCCCGGCGGCGGTGGAAAGTCAGTAGGCAGGCCCAAGTCGCCGGCTAGCGGCAGATAGCCCTCGCGTCGCAGGCGCAGATCGTAATAGATCACCACATATGCCAGCGCCCAAAGGGGAGCCACCAGCGCGGTAACCAGCGGCGTTAAGATCAGGAAGAGCACGAATATCGGTGCGAATTCTCCCGGCGTCGTCAACAGTCCACTCGCGAATGAAACCGCAAAGTACAACACCAGCAGAGGGGTGAAGGTGCGCCACCAGTTGCCCCGCACCAAGGACCAACTGCGCCCAAATGCCCGGCCCGGAGATACCGTGTCCGCCGCGGCGATATACGGCGCCATGCCCAGACGTACCAGCACGTACACATACAGTGCCAGAAAAACGAAATAGAGCAACACGCCACCGAATACCGCCAGCAAGATCACGCCGGCATTTGGCGTACCACCACGGGCCTGGGAATACGCCAAGATACCGAACATGACGCCGATCATGGCGAAGATCACCACTTCCAGCAGCACAAAGAGCGCGACCACGATCAGTCCGACCAATACTATCGTGCCCAGCACGGGCAGCAGCCGTCGTAGTCCCCCGCGCAGCGCCGCTCCGATCGACACGGGCCGCCCGAGCGTGCAGTCGCGCGCGGCAATCGCCAGCGCCCCAATCTGCCAGGCGCTAAGCAGGAGCAACAGGATCGCGCCGACTACCACACCCACGGCGATGAGCAGCCATTGGTCGGGAGTGATGCTCAAAAAGCGGAACGGCACTGGGCTGGAACCTGGGACCGCGGGCGGATACCCATTCAAGTTGTTGCCAACGAGGTTGCGCAAGAATCCACCACCGGGAAGCAAATTCTGGAAATAGCCCTGTGTCACATCGAAGCCCAGCAAGTACAGATACAGCACCACCGGCGCGCCCACCAGGATCGCCGGTATGCCGGCAACCACCAGGCTGAGCAATCCCAGCTTGACGATGTTCTGGCCGTACAGGCGGAAGATGGTGCTGATGAGATCGGTGATGCGCTGAGGCCACGGCCCGATGCCCGCTCGCCGCACACGTGGTCCACGTGGTGCGCCACCGCCGCCCGCCCCCGGCACATACGGTGGGGGCGCATAGACTGGCGCGTACCCATACATTCCGTACGGACCTGGCGGGGGATAGGCACCCGGCGGCGGATACTGGCCAGCGAGAGGATAGGTGCCGGCTGATGGATACATACCAGCTGATGGATAAGCGCCTGGTGTTGGATAAGCGCCCGGCGGTGGTGGATAGGCGCCTGGCGGTGGTGGAGAATGCGCTGGTTGCTCGCCTACCGGCTGCGTTGCCTCGGATCCTTCATTACTCACCGCGATAATCTCCTGTCGCTGGTCCGCCCGAGAGGGCAGACGGGTGCTCCAAGACCCGGCCACAGTGTAGCAGCAAGGCCGCCAGGCGGCAAGGACCACGCGGCCGGCGGGCCACGGCGGGGCAATGGGCTGGTGCTGGCGCCCTCCAGCCCTCGATTGGTCCCAGGCGTCAGCAGCGGAGCTACGGCCTGGCCCACGCAAGCGCTCGCCGCGCGCGCCTCACATCAAATCGTGCCGCATCGTCGAGGTTTCCGAGCGGGTGAATCCGCGCCTGGAGGCGTGCCGCCGCAAAGTCCGCCTTCGCGGACTGCAGAGATTTGGTATCACACCGCCGCGATGGGCTCGCTCATGCCTTCGGCGATATACGCGAAGGACATGGCCGCGGTGTTGCGCGCGCAACCCACCCGACCGGCGGCATCCAGCAAGATCAAGCCGCCGGAGCCACCCAGTCGCTGGCTCAGCACGCCGATGGCCGCATTGGCGGCGGCTTGCGCCGAGAGGCCCGCGCCCAGGTAGTCTACCGCGCGTTTAGCCAGCAGCAGCCGGATGAAGTCTTCGCCGTGCCCCGTACTGGCGACACCACCCAGGCCCTCTTCCGCGTAGAAGCCACAGCCAACGAGGGGGGTGTCGCCAACCCGCCCTGGGTGCTTGGCGGCGATGCCACCGGTGGAGGCGCCCGCGACCACGCGTCCCTCGGCATCGACGGCCACCGCGCCCACGGTGCCATGGCGATCTGCATCATCCACCAGGTCCGTCGTGCCCGAGAGCGCCACGCCCACCAATTGACCGGCCGTCGCCTCGGCATCGATATTCACGTCATCCCCGTCACGATACCCGCGCTGCCAGCGCGCGCGTTGCGCGGGGGTCACCAGCGCCGCTGGATCGCACAGCGCCACCCCAGCGGCGACGGCGAATTGTTCCGCTCCGATCCCGGCGAGCAGCACGTGCGGGCTGTGCAAGACTTTGCGCGCGACCAGGATCGGGTTCTTGATCCGTTCCACATTGGTCACCGCCCCGACATCCAGCGTGCGTCCGTCCATGAGACC